>CANHZI010000042.1 GCA_947464955.1 Oxalobacteraceae bacterium | reverse complement strand
TGCGGCAGAACGCCAATGGATACTTTGCTTGAAGGGAAATTGATTTGGGTTGAAAAGAATTTGACTCAAATCTAATCTGACAGACACCCTAGAAAAACTGGTAACTGTCAGATCGGGTATGAGCTAATACAACTTACTTCACCCGACCAGAAAGTCCAACTGGCAGATCTTTCGATTGCGTCCCCCAGCCACGCGTATCGATACGATTGCTAAGCTTGTACTCGATTGATCCGCCCGCTTGGATTTGTTCCCATGTGAGGTAAACTTTGCTTTGTGGCTTACCGTTCAAAGTCGCTGCTTCAATGAAGTTGGCTTGTGTGGCCTGTAGGCCTTGCGTGTTAATTTGTAAGACTTTGCCATTTCCTAGGTCGATTTCGGCTTTAGCAAATTTTGGCGCATGCAGAAGAAAATCCCCAGTCCCCGGTGTCGATGGATAGATTCCGAGCGCGCTGAATAAATACCACGCGGACATGGTGCCGAGATCGTCATTCCCAGTGACGCCGTTTGGCGCATTGCTGAACAAGATGTCGGCAGCGCGGGCGACGATGGCGGTTTTCCATGGTTGGCCGATATGAGTGTAGATCCATGGCGCATGCAAATCAGGTTCGTTATTAGGGTTGTAGCGGTATTGGTTGTAGTAGCTGTAGGGGCCAACCACCCATTCTTTGCGCACCGCTTGTTGTGCATCTTTTTGTAAAGCATCGATGGCGAAGAAAGCGTCGAGGCGTTTGCCTGCCATGTCGCGGCCGCCCATTTCACTGACCAAGCCTGGCACATCTTGTTGCACTAACCATTGGTATTGCCATGCCGTGCCTTCGTGAAAGCCATGTTCCGAGCGAGGGCTATAGCTGCCATCGATTTCGGTGTACCAGTCACCACCGTCTACACGGGCACGTGGAAAGCCTTTGAAACCGAGCTCTTTATCTATCACGCTGTTGTCCCACACTTGGCGCCAATTCGCGCCGCGTTTTTTCAAGATAGCCGCATCGTCTTTTTTGCCTAGCGCCTGTGCCATCATCGCAAGAGCTGCGTCGCCTTGGGCGTATTCTAAAGTGGCGGAACCACCATGGTGCGGATCGACATCCATCCCTTTAGCGGGGAAGGCGCGATCATATTGTACGAAACCCAGTTGCAAGTAGCTTGGATTGCCAGCACGACCTTGGGCGCGGATTTTGAAATCCGGTACGCCAAAGGCATTCTGGCGCAGCGCTGCATAGGCTTGTTGCTCTTTACCCTTTAATGCGCCATAGCGCCAGAGGTCCACCAAAAATGGCGTGACAGGGTCTCCCGTCATCACATTGGTTTCATAACTGGCATAACCCCAACGTGGTAACCAACCACTTTGCTCATGGATCTTAAGCACAGAGTTCGCAATATCTTTGGCACGTTGTGGACGCAGTAAGGCGATCAATTGGTTTTGTGCACGATAGGTATCCCACAAGGAGAAGAATTCATAATAAGTTTCTCCCGTGCGGCGATCTGTGGTGTGGATTTGGTTGTCCCAGCCACGATAGCGACCGTCGATATCATTGCCGGTGAGCGGTTGCAGCAAGGAGTGATACAAGGCGGTATAGAACACGGTGCGTTCATCTTTGCTGCCGCCACTAATGCGTACGCTATTGAGTTCTTTAGCCCATGCCGCTTGCGCCTGTTCACGCATGGCATCAAAGCTGATGAGTGTTTCTCCTATCTTTCCTTCGGCACCGAGATTGCGGCGTGCGCCTTGAATATCAACATGGGAAATTGAAGTCACCGCAGTCACGCTTTTGTCTTTACTTACGTCGAAAGTGAACCAAGCGCCATGGGGGCGTACTTCGCCTTGTTGGCTCAAGCTGCGCACGCCGACTTTGCCGCCTGCCTCATTCCACACGCCATGGGTTTTGAACGGGCGATCAAATTCCATGCGAAACCATGTCGTGTATTTGGTGCCGCCACAAAAACTTAAGGTGACGATTTTGCCTTCAATTGTATGGTCGTCGATCACTTGCAGGCTGCTGCCAGCAACCGAATGACGCTCATTGGCTTGCCCAACATTGACTAAGACATGGCCTTCGTTTTGATTCTCGGCAAAGCGATAGCGTTCTGCAGCGGCGCGCGTCAGCGCCGTGCTCTCTGCAGTGATGCCACCATAGCTCGTGAGTTGAATTTTGAAATAGCCAGCATCTCCAACCTCACCCTCGTGGGTGTAAGTGGAGGCATACTTTTTGTGATCGAAACTATCGGCTTTATTGGTATCGAAATCACCCTCAGGGCCGATTTTTCCCGTCACCGGTAATACTGATAATTGGCCGCCTTGTTCCCAACATCCTGCCCCCGACAAGAAGAAATGACCGAAGCCACGAATCTTAGGATCGGTGTAGCGCCAGCCGGAATAATGCTCTCCTATTGGACTCACTTGTATCATGCCAAATGGTGCCGAGGCACCTGGGAACGTGTTGCCATCATCTTGAGTACCGATAAACGTATTGACTGGCGTGTTGGCTAAGTTCGTTAACTTCGCTAATTTCGTGGATGTCGTCTGTGCTTGTAGCGAAGTGCTGCAGCATACCAATGCAAGGCTCAAGGCCATGATTTTTTTGTGTCGCGCGATGGAGAAGAGGGCGGAAGTGAACACGTTTCAAACTCCTTGTTGTTTAATCCAGATGGAAAGGATGCGCTTCAGTATTGAAGGTCATCTTGTCGAAATCCAAGGCAGATTTTGGCGCGAACAAGAGGTAATAATACTTGAAGGTTTCGGCGAAAACGAAGCTTTCCATGGAATCGGACTTGAGTTCGGTACGCACATCTTTCAGTGCCGCATAACCATGCGGAACGCGGCAACGGCGAACGAAGTCAGTAAAGAATTCTTTGCCCATGACCCGGTACTTCACGTCTCCAGTTGCGCGGTAGAGATAATAAGCTGACTCTACAATTTCAGGGCGCAGAGGATACGCAGCAGAGACAACTTTCATGTTCACGTAATCAATTGCCTCTGGTTCTATGCCGTGTAAGCGCCACATCTTTTGCCCAGAATCTTGAAGACGTTTCGCGCGGTTCAGATCACCGCCAAGTACCAATAACGCGGGCATAAATGCATCTAAAGCACCATACACACTGGCGGTACGCTTGCCCGTATGCATATCGACTTGACCATACCAAAACTCGCCTCGCACTTCTTCCGCTAGATGTTGGTTGACTGCTTGAATGCTGGTATCCCACATCGCCTTGCAATCTTTGTCGCCGAATAAGCGCCAGCATTTGTTGAGGTATTCGTAGTAGGAGTCGATGCCACCGCCTATGTGCGATGTGTTATCGGTCCAGGTTCCTGTTTCCACATCAATTCCTGAACCAACCAAACCAATCTTGGAGCGATGTGCAAAGGTCGCGACCAGTGCTTTCTTGGCTTTCTCGAAATACACAGGGTTGCCCGTGAGTTTGCTGAGCATGCCAAATTCTAAGACCAAGGTGCCGGTCTCAGCAGGGTTACTCACATTGCCTTCAACCTTGCCGGTTTTGAGATTGACATGCGTGTAAGGCATGCCAGTAGGCGAATTGAAAACGGGAAGTAAGCGGTCGCCCAAATCTTTTGCTAAATTGAGTAAACGCTGGTCTTTGGTCATTTGATAGCCGGAAATTAAGCCTCCCAATAAACGAATCGTGATCTCAAAATTTTGCACATTGAGGTCTTGATCGAAATTGAGTTTAGTCGCGATTAATTCCTGTGCTTCTTTCGCTTCTCTATCTAACCCCATGATGAGCAAAGTATCGAGCGCATCCACTGGCGTCATCAATAGCGAACTGCCATACCAATCATGACTGCTTTGGCTGAGCGGCTTGAGTGCATCATGCCCCCATGCATATTGTTTATAAGCGTTCCAAGCGTGAAGTGTCTCTGCTTTGACTTTCTCTGCCATCACCGCGGCTTCCGCTTCTGTCATGCTCACAGCAGCGCTGGCAACTTTTGTCTGCTTACTTTTATTTGTTGGCGCTTGGGTTGCGCTGGCAGTAGTGATTTGCGAGCAATAGTATAGGGCAATCGCAGTGCAAATGAATTTGAGTGAATTCCGCATGTGTCGTCTCTTTTGTTTGAGTGTTGTTTGCTATAGAGTTAAGTTGCAAGAGGTTTGAGTTGCAAGGGCTTTAGTCCATATTCAGTGTTTGATAAAGCGGCATGATTTGCTCAAGCGTCGGCGCCTGCGCGCCCGCTGCGAGGCAGGCCGCTGCACCACTTGCCACTGAAAAGTACAAATGTTGCTGCCAGTTGCGTTCGGGATGTTGGTGCAGGCTATACAGCAAACCAGCGATACTGGCATCCCCCGCACCCACGGTGTCGACTACCGCAATCTGCGGTGGTGCTGCCTGCCAGACTTGTTGGCCAACATGTAAAGAAGCGCCAGCCGCACCCCGCGTGTACAAAACGACGGCTTCTGGATTGAAGTCACGTAAAGTCTGGAAGTGCTGGTCTAGATCGACGCTTCGGAAAAGCCCGATCAAATCATCGTCGGAAACTTTGATGACATCGGCCAGAGCACACATGGTCTGCAATGTGTGGTCGTAGTTGGCATCCATTAGCTTACGGAAATTGGGGTCGTAAGAAATCTTGATACCTTGTGCTTTCAATTGCTGCGCCAAGGCGATCAATTTTTCTGCGAGCCGTGGACGCGCCAAGCTAATGCCACCAAAGTGCGCCCACTGCAGTTCACTATCCCATTTGTTGGGCAAATCGTCAGGAGTGAAATAGAGATCCGCGGCATCGTCGCCGATGAAAAAATAATCGGGAGGAGAAGTTTCTCCAACGATGGCCAACAAAGGGGACTTCGCGTAACGCTGTAAGAGACGCAGATCTAAATTAGCTTCCCTGCTAGCGTGGTAGAGCGCATCGCCAAAGAGACATTGGCTGATCGCACCAGCGAAACCTGTCCTTAAGCCGAGCTTGGCAAGACTGCGCGCCACGTTCCAAGTCGAGCCGCCAACCAAGCTCTGCCATTGGTCTGGCCCCGTGCGTATCATGTCGGTCAGTGCTTCGCCAGGGCAGACAAACTGCGGGAAAGCCTTAGGTTCCTTATTTACGTTAGCCATGGTGTGCGAAGGCTCCGAGCACATTTAAGACTTCGTAGCACGCCCCCATGGTGTGATAGTCGGTTTTTCCAGCAGGGCTCTTTTCATCGCTGATTTTACTATTGTCATTGCGTAGGATTCGATACCACGCACCATGTTGATGATCAACCATATGCTGCCAGCTGTATTGCCAGATCTTGTCGTACCATTGCCAATACTCTTCTTTGCCTGTTCGCTTGGCGAGGCAAGCGGCAGCGGCGAAAGACTCCGCTTGCACCCAGAAATATTTATCGCCATCGCAGACGCTACGGTCAGGTGCGAAACCATAACAAATGCCGCCATGTTGTGTGTCCCAAGACGTCTCCATGGCAATCGCAAACAATTTCTCTGCGGCCGGTAATAGCCATGTGCTGTCGTTCTGTAGATGCTCAGCATAACCGTCGAGTAGCATTAAGAGTTTTGACCACTCTGTGAAATGCCCCGGTTGAAAACCCCAAGGACGGAAGAGGTTGGCTTTATCGTCGAGGTTATAGTTCCAATCGATTTTCCATTGCCGGTCGTAGTGTTCCCAAATCAAGCCATCGGCTTGCGCTGCTTGGGTTTGCGTAATAGACCGTGCTATCGTTTCTGCGCGATGCAAGAGCGTGACATCGCCTGTCGCTTGGTAGGCGGCAATCATGGCTTCGCACGAATGCATATTCGCGTTTTGCCCGCGATATGGGTCGAGAACAGACCAATCTTCACTCGCTTGATCTGCATACAAATGAAAGGCAGGTTGCCAAAACTTTTCTTCCATCAGGGCGATGGTTTCGTACAAGTATTCACGTGCTTCACTGACACCGGCCATTAAAGCATGGGCATAAGCGAGAACGACGAAAGCTAAGCCATAGCAATGGTTGTTGCCGTCGGTGATGCGTTTTTCTCCATTCTTCCAATCCAACTGCCAAGCATAAGCACCCGTCTTGGCATTGCGATGTACTTCGCGTAGAAATCGCACGCCATGCTTTACCTGAGCGAGATACTCTGGATCTTGAAAGTGGCGATAAGCCATCGCGTAGTTGAAAACAAATCGGGTGCTGCTGACGAGATGCCGACTTTGACTGTCATAAACACTGCCATCGTCTTTAAAAAAGTGATAGAAGCCGCCACTCGTATCAATGCATCGCGGATGGTAAAACGCCATGGTAGTGGTGATGTGATCGTGCAGCGTATCTGCCGAGCGGAAATTGGGGAATATGTTCATGGGCGATCAATCAAAATGCAAAGGAATGAACCATCAAAAATGAGGATGAAAGCTAATGTACAGGAGGGGGTTTAGCACCACAAGAAAGGCGGTGATTTGCACCACAGTTTATTGGGTTTACTAAACAAAAAAGCTACAGCGAAACGGCCTGTAGCTTTTTTGTGGAATTGCTCTGAGGTTGGTTTAGTGTGCCAAATCCACTTTCTTATTGAGATCGATACCTTGTGCAGCGAGCAGACCTTTTACGCGCCAAGCATAGAAAGCCAGGTACGCGAAGCAAATGACGCCGACGATGTAACTGGATTGAATGCCGATTTTGTCAGCCAAAGCACCTTGTGCCCAACTCACAAAACCACCACCCATAATCATCATAATCAAGTAATTGGAGCCTTGACCAGTATGTTTGCCCAGACCATTAATCGCTAATGCAAAGATGCACGGCCACAAGGTGCTGCAGAACAAACCAATAGAAGTAAACGCATAAATACTAGTCATGCCATCGGTACTCATGCCGATCAATAGTCCAAGTATGCCGAGCACAGAGAAAATCAAGAGCATATTGGCTGGATTACCTTTGCTCGCGATATCGGCAGCGATCAAGACCAGGACGATAGCGCCGTAGACGTAAAAGTGGCTGAGGTCATGTTGTGCAATCGCATTGACAGCAAGAAACACGCTGAAGGCCAAATATGGCGCCAAAAATTTGGCGATCTTCGCGGCGCTCGCATCGAAACCAAAGGCTTCGACTGCACCAGTCCAACGTCCTATCATTAAACTTGCCCAATATAGTGAAATGTAGGGCGCGATGTCTTTGGTCAGAAAGCCCAACTTGCTTTCCATGTACGCTGGTAAGTTACTCGCTGTCGATACTTCCACCCCGACGTACAGGAAAATCGCGACCATACCAAGGACTAATTGCGGATACTGTAAGGCTGAAGTGCGTGAAGACTGTTCGTTTTCCTGGATCGCATCGGCGACTTGTGGACGATCTGGAATCGCGGAGAATTTGAGAAAAACGGCGACCATCAAGAATGCTGCACCAAGGACCAAATACGGAATTTTGACGCTCTCAATACTGATTGCGGTATTCGTGGCGGAAGGTGCGCCGAAAATCGCAAAGCTCACAATGAGGGGACCGATGGTGGTGCCAAAATTATTCACACCGCCGGCCAATGTTAAACGTTGTGAACCCGTGCTGGCGGTGCCGAGCGCAATTGCTAAGGGATTCGCTGCGGTTTGTTGCAATGAAAAACCTAAGCCGACGGTGAATAAACCTGCCAACATGAGGTTGAAAGAGCCAGTATTTGCTGCAGGATAAAACAGGAGCGTGCCTAAAGCGGATATGCCGAGACCAAGTGCTAAGCCATTTTTGTAGCCTATGCGGTTGATGAGATCTTCTTTGATTACAGCAGAAACGATGAGGTACAAAATTGAGCCAACCGTGTAGGCCACATAGAAAGCCAAGGAAACCAACTGACTCTGCATTTGCGTTAGGTGGAAAGCCTGTTTAAAAACCGGAATCAAGATGTCATTACTGGCGGCCACGAATCCCCAAAAGAAGAAGACCGTGACCAAAGGCATGAATTGCGCCCATTGGGTTTGTGTTTGTTTAGTCGTCATAGTTACTTATTTTTCTCGGTTATATCCAACATCCAATGCAATCGAAACGAGCGCTTGATTGATGCGCATTTTGACTGCACTACAAAGTGACCCTCCGCATGTGTCTCCATCAGGAATGTCGCCTGTGATGGTATACCGCAGTCTTCATTTTTGTATATTGAAACCACGGATTTCTTTGGTGTTTATGGCGTTCGCTAAACAAACGCGGCATATCTGCAACGCGAGAATTCTCTCCCCGCACCGCTAAGCGAGCATCAAACTTTCAGAAACATGGTTTGCTTCAACACGAAACTGAAAGTTTTCCTGAACTAATAGGTGTAAAGAGTCGATGCATTAAATGTAGCTTTGCACTTGAACTGCGCTGCCACTATGGCTCATGCTAATGTACTCAGTCCCTGTATTTTTAAGTGAAGGATGAAGGGTGAGAAAACGATGACCTCAGAAAAAGCGTGTATTTAGGTGAATTTTGTTGTCTTTTAGCCTAACTTGTAAAAAATTCCATTGGCGAAATATTAAAGAAATGTTGTAAAAAAATAGCAAAATAGTTTTTTCGTGGAAAGAAGTTTGAGCTGCGATTGAATGTTGCTAGTATGAATTATTCCTTCCAAGGAATCATGCATTCATCACCAATAAGGCATTCGAATTCTGTAGTTTTGTTTTTAAATTTGATTTTGTCTCACCCTTCCATGTGTTCCCATGTTTCGTTTGAAAATAAAGGAAAGCAATATGAAAGCGCGTCAATTCTATCCACTTGTATTAGCTGGTATTTCGATACTGGCATGTAGTTCAGCGGCTCACGCTGATGATCTCGGTGATTGGGTCAAGTTCGATGGCTTCGGTACCATCGGTGCGTTTAAAGGAAGTAATGCGAACGCTGGTGTGAGGGTAGACTCTCGTCAAAGCACCGCGTCGCAAAATGAGTGGCGGTTCGATGGCGATACGCAAGCCTCGCTGCAAGCCACGTTTAATCCGCAAGGCAAACTGAAGGCCGTACTGCAATTAATTTCGAAAAAAGATATCAAGAGCAGTACTAAGCCAACTGTTGAATGGGCCTATGTTTCTTATCCGATTGCCTCCGATTTTGATTTCAAACTCGGTCGAACTGTTGCTCCAGTATTCTTGATGTCAGACTATCGCAACTTAGCTTATGCGCAAACCACGGTGCGTCCTCAATCTGAGGTCTACAACATCAATGCGATTACTTATCAAGACGGTGTGACCGGTCGTTGGGATAAAAAGGTGGGTAGTGGCAATCTTCAAGTCGAAGGTTTTTTTGGGAAAACTACTGTTAGTAACGCGGTAGGCGAGGTTAAGTTGGATCGCGTGAAAGGCTTCTCTGTAAAATTTTCAGACGGATCGTGGGCTTTACGCACAGGCTATTCGAAATACAATGCAGCGTTTAATGCGCCATCAGTTGCGGCTACTATCAAGACTTTAACCGCGCTGCCAAGTGTGGTTTGTAGCAACTGCAGTACAGTGGTTCCTGCTGTTGCCAATATCAATGATATGACTGCAGCGATTACAACTATTGGCGGTAGCTATGACGATGGTGAATGGATTGCTCAGGCCGAGTGGGCTAAACGCACCGGCAATTCCGTGATTATTGCTCCGGTATCGGGCTGGAATGTTTTAGGTGCTTACCGATATGGTGATTTCACCCCTTATATCGGTGCTGGTAAATACACTACCGATGCTGCCAACCCAGGCTTGCAAGCTGGTCCCGCCGCACCCGCTGCACTCAAAGTACAGTTGAATTACTTGAACGCTTCTTTCATTGGCGTAGGTCGTGCTGATCACGATACGCTCACCTTGGGAACACGTTGGGATTTTGCGAAGAACCTCGCCCTCAAAGTGCAATACGAGAAAATTAAGATGGCATATCCAAGTGTAGGTGCGTCGAGTTACGTCAGCTATCCTACTTCTTTGCTTGGAAAACCCAATGGATTTGATGGCCGCGTTTCTCTGTTCACCGTCAATCTTGATTTTGTATTCTAAGCGAGGTCTAACATGAAAACATTTTCCAAACTGGTGTTAACGACGTGTTTGTTGGCTGCTTCGGTTTTAGCACATGCAGAGAACGTGATCGTGGTGTCGGCAAAGAGCTCTGTGAGTTCAATGACCAAAGAGCAGGTGGCAGATCTATATTTAGGGAATACCAAAGAATTCCCAGGCGGTGGCATTGCGCTACCTTTGCTACCTAATTCAGGTGCGACGCGTACCGAGTTCTTTGATAAGGTACTAGGAAAGAATGAGGCGCAAGCAAAGGCCATTTGGTCACGGCTCGTGTTCAGTGGCAAAGGTAGCGCTCCGCGTGACGTTGCCGACTCTGCTGAGACCGTGAAACTGATCGCAGCGAATCCAAGTTGCATCGGTGTGATCGAAAAGAGTGCAGTGAATTCAAGTGTAAAAGTCGTGTTCACGCCTTAGTTATGCATTGATTGGTGTCGAAAAATCCCAAGCTGTGAGCTTGGGATTTTTTTTGGGGATTGCTCTTGAGGATGGCGGACTTACGTTGCTGAGGTACTAGACATTATGGCATTGAGGTACTAATGAAAAAATTGCATTGGCGAAAGATTAAAGAAATGTTGTAAAAAAAATGCAAAATAGTTTTTTTATGGAAAGAAATTTGACCTGTCGCAAAATGTTGCTAGTATGAACTATTCCTTATTCAGGGATCATATAACTAAGATATTGCGCAAAAATTAAGCGCAAGCATTCAAAGCTTTAAGCCGTTTTGTTTAGCTTCACCACTTCCATGTGTTTCATGTTTAGTCTGAAAATTAAAGGAAAGCGATATGAAAGCGCGTCAAATTTACCCACTTGTCATGGCTGGTGTTTCGGCACTTGCACTGAGTTCTACTGCACAGGCAGACGAATTTAGTGATTGGTTTAAAGTCGATGGTTTTGGCACTGTCGGTGCGTATAAAGGAAATAGCAGTGTCGCTGGGGTTCGAACAGAACAGCGTCAGCGTACTTTGTCGTTCAAGGATTGGAAGTTCGATGGTGATACCCAGGCTTCGATTCAGATGACGGTGAACCCGCAAGGTAGCTTAAAGGGTGTGGTGCAACTCATTTCGAAGAAAGATGTCAATGGTAGTAATAAGCCGACAGTAGAATGGGCTTACGTTTCATATCCACTTACTTCTGAAATTGACTTTAAATTGGGCCGCACAGTGGCACCCATTTTCATCATGTCAGACTATCGTAATTTGAGCTATGCACAGACAACTGCGCGTCCGCAGTCTGAAATGTATCAAGTGAATCCTATTACTTTCCAAGACGGCGCTACAGCACGTTGGGATAAAAAAATTGGATCAGGAAATCTACAACTCGAAGGTTTCTTTGGTAAGACCAAGGTCAGTGTTGCTGGGGGTGACGTTGACTTGAACCGCGTGAAGGGTTTGTCTCTCAAATGGGGGCAAGATTCTTGGAGTGTGCGTGGTGGATATTCTTGGTACAACGCATCGATCAATGCGCCTACTGTTGAAGCCAACATTGCGACATTGAGGGCAATTCCTGCTGTCGCTTGTACTAACTGCGGTTCTGTGTTGAATGCGATTGCACCAACAAAAGGAATTACAGCGACGATCTCGACCATCGGTGCAACTTACGATGATGGTGAATGGATAGGTCAAGCAGAATGGTCGAAGCGTGAGACTAATTCTGTGGTGATCGTTGGTGTTACAGGATGGAACGCATTACTCGCCCGCCGCATCGGTGACTTCACACCATTTATTGGCACAGGCAAGTTCGACATGACAGGCGATAAGCCCACCTTTGCTCCAGGAGCATTTGCTCCACCTGCTCTCAGAGCTCAGCTTAACTATTTGAATCAGTCGTATCTCGGTACTGGCGATTCTAGTCGTACTGTAAATTCTATTGGTGTGCGCTGGGATTTTGCAAAAAATCTCGCACTAAAGACTCAGCTTGAGATGGCAAAAATGAAGTATCCAAGTGTGGGTGCTTCGAATGGCTTCTATAGCTATGAAACTTCGATGCTGGGCAAGCCAAGTGGATTCGATGGCAAAGTGTCGATGTTTACCGTCAATCTTGATTTTGTATTCTAAGCGAGGTCTACCATGAAATTATCAATGAAAGCCTTGTTAGCAGTGACTCTGTTTGCGTTAACCAGTTTGGCGCAGGCGCAAAACGTCATCGTTGTGTCCTCCAAGAGTTCCGTTTCTAGTATGACGAAAGAACAGGTCTCTGATATCTACCTTGGTAACACCAAAGAGTTACCCGGTGGTGGCCAAGCATCGCCTTTGCTGCCGACTTCGGGTGCTGTTCGCACAGATTTTTTTGACAAAGTTTTGGGAAAGAACGAAGCGCAAGCAAAAGCGATTTGGTCTCGCTTAGTCTTTAGTGGTAAGGGCAGCGCGCCGCGTGATGTTGCAGATTCTGCCGAGACGCTGAAAATGATCGCCGCCAATCCCAATTGCATCGGCGTGATTGAAAAGAGTGCGGTCAACTCGAGTGTGAAAGTGGTGTTCACACCGTAAGCTCTCGGTGTAAAGTTGTGGCGTTTGATCACTGCTAACTTACATAAAAAAATCCCGAATCATTCACGATGATTCGGGATTTTTATTTTGGCCTTTAGACTCTCAATCGAAAGCCTAAAATCTTTGAGTGATTACTTCTTAAAGCGTTCTTCTGCCAAGCGGTCTGCGATCACGCTGGTTGGTACGCCTTCTGCATCCGCACGGGCAAATACTTCTGACAAAGTTTCACCAATACGACGTACGTGAGCATCCATGCCGTCTTCTGGTGTGTTCATGTATTCGTAGCAGACCTTGATAATGCCACCGGCATTGATCACGAAGTCAGGAGCGTACAAGATGCCTTTTTGACGGCACACTTCACCGATTTCTGGTGTTGCCAATTGATTGTTTGCGCCACCCGCCACGATTTTCACCTTCAAGCGATTCATGGTGTCTGGATTCAGCGTTGCACCGAGTGCGCATGGAGCGTAGATATCAGCTTCGACATCGTAAATTGCGTTGACATCAACCACGGTTGCGCCGAATTCTTCTTGCGCGCGTTTCAAGGAATTTTGGTCGATATCAGCCACCACCAATTTAGCACCAGCTTCATGCAAACGACGTGCATAGTCGTAACCGACGTGGCCTAAGCCTTGCAATGCCACGGTCAAGCCGTCGAAGCTATCGCGTTTGAAGTGATGTTTGACAGCAGCCTGTGCACCAACGAAGCAGCCCAATGCTGTAAATGGAGATGGATCACCACGATCGCCTAAGCCCGCAACGTATTTCGTTTTGCTGGCAACGTTGGCCATGTCTGCTGGGCTAGTACCTACGTCTTCTGCAGTAATGTAGCGACCACCGAGACGCTCCAATGCTTCACCGAGTGCTTCGAACAATGCAGGTGTTTTATCTGTTTTTGGATTGCCGATGATGACGCTCTTACCGCCGCCAATAGGCAGGCCAGCAACAGCATTCTTGTAAGTCATGCCGCGTGAGAGACGCAATACATCGCGCACTGCTTCCGCTTCACTAGCGTAATTCCACATGCGGCAACCACCCATAGCTGGGCCTAGGTTGGTGTTGTGGACGGCGATGATGGCTTTCAAGCCAGACTTGGCTTCAGAGGCGAAAACGACTTGTTCGTGGTTGTCAAAATTGACTTCGTTAAATACAAAGGCGGTCATGCTTATGGCTCCGCGCGGATCAGGTTCAAGCGGACTTATATGTCACTTGCTCCCATACCGCAAAAATAGATGGATGAAAGGGGAATTCGTTTTTTGATGCTAGGTCTTACTGGCTTTTGTTGCGCGGGTAGCGAACAAAAAATCGGTGATTGTGTCACGCGCGTCGCAGTATAAGGCGAAGTGGGGCTAAATTCAACTTTCAGCGCGGCATTTTTACTCAAATTGCATAATAAAAAGGTATTGATTTAGGGAGGTGCTGATTGCGTTTTTGCTGTGAAAATAGCCTCAATTCACACCCTTTTTCCGTAACTTCGTGGTCTCGCTCTGGAGATTCGTCACCTTCTCGTGACAAACCGAGGAACTTTACGTATGGTAATGAGTTCTAAGCAAGATTCTACTCATGGAGGTTTTATTATGTTGCGACCCAGTCTACTCATTCTCGCATTGAGTCTCAGTTTGACGGCATGCCAGAAGGGCGGAAAAGAGTCCAAGACTGCAAGTGCTAGCGCATCAGCGCAGGCTACCCTGCAAGTGACGCAGGAAGATTATTTCGTCGTTGAAAATAATGCCTTAGCCTCTGGTCCTGTGATTACCGGTTCGATTCAACCTGAACGCAAAGCCGATTTGCGCGCAGAGGTATCAGCGATCGTGATGCAAGTGTTAAAAGAGAATGGCGAAGCCGTGCGTAAAGGTGATTTGTTGGCACGCCTTGATGACACCAGTTTCCGTGATCAGCTCGGTTCTAGCGAACAAGCGGCGCGTGCGGCTCAGCAGTCATTGGATCAAGCCGAACGTCAGTTGGAACGCTTGAAGACTTTGCGAGCTTCCGGAATGACGTCTATGCAGGCTTTGGAAGATGCAGAGATTCGTCGAAACAACGCGCAAAGTGAGTTAGTGGCTGCCAAAGCACGTAATGTCGCTGCGCGTCAGCAATTGCAACGTACAGAAATTCGCGCGCCGTTTGATGGCATCGTGAGCGAACGCAAAGTGTCGAATGGCGACACCGCTCAAATCGGTAAAGAGATCATGAAAGTGATCGACCCAAGCAGCTTGCGTTTCCAAGGTTTAGTGTCAGCCGAATCAGTGAGTGTGTTGAAAGCAGGCCAGTCTGTGAGCTTCCGTATCAATGGCTACGATCAGCAGTTCATCGGTAAAGTGCGCCGTGTGGACCCAGCCGCCAATGCGACTACGCGCCAGGTTGAAGTCTTGGTTGACTTCGTCGGCAGCAATCAACCACGTGTTTCAGGCTTGTATGCGGAAGGCCGTATTGAGGCTGGCAGCACGCAAGCTTTAACAGTATTAAGTTCGGCTTTGATTCGTGATGGCGACAAAACTTTTGTATGGGCGATTCAAGATGGATTGTTGAAACGCGCGCCGATTATTGTGGGTGAGCGCGATGTGCGTCGAGGCGACTATGCGGTGGCATCGGGTTTGAAAACAGGTGACAAAGTTTTGCGCCAACCGATGTCGACGTTTAAGGACGGGTCCAAAGTCGTGTTGATCGCTTCCGCTGGTGCTGCCGCGCCGAGCGCTGCACCGGCACCAGCTGCGGCGTCTGCACCAGCTTCTAATGCTGTGACAGGAAAATAAAATGTTTCTATCTGACTTTAGTATTAAACGACCAGTAGCGACGATCGTCATCATCATCGCACTGATGTGCGTGGGTTTATTGGCGCTGTCAAAATTGCGTGTCAATGAAATCCCAAATGTGCAAGAGCCTGTGCTCGGCGTTTCTGTGCCTTATCCAGGTGCCTCGCCTGAAACGGTAGAGCGCGAGATCGTGAACCGCATCGAGAAATCATTGCAAAGTATTTCCGGCGTGACGCAGCTCAACGCAACGGCAAGTGAAGGCAGTGCCTACTTCCAACTGCGTTTTAATTTCGATCGCAATATGATCGAAGCCTCTGACGATGTGCGGAATGCGATTGCTTCAGTGCGTTATAAATTGCCGACCGAAATGCGCGAGCCGATTATCGAGCGCCGTGATCCGAATGATCAGCCTATCATGCAGATGGCCTTGTCTTCGAAGACGAAAACGCATGCTGAGATTTCTCGTTTAGCAGAAGATGACTTGTCCGATCGTTTCCGTGGCATCGATGGTGTAGCGACTGTATCTGTAAACGGTTCTCTTAAACGCGAATTGAGTGTGCTATTAAAAGCGCAAAAATTACGTGAGTTCAATGTTTCGGTGTCTGAAGTCGTCAATGCACTGCGCACACAAAATGCGACTGCACCTGTCGGTAAAGTACGCGGCACCATGGACGAGAAGAGTATTCGTTTGGTTGGTCGCTTGGAATCGCCTGCTGAGTTTGAACAAATCGTAGTCAAGCGTCGAGGCACTGAGGTAATTCGCCTAGCGCAAGTGGCGACGATTAAAGACGGCTTTGCAGAAATTAACGGTTTCAGCGTTCGTAACGGCAATCCTAACGTCGGTTTGATGGTCATGAAATCGCGTGATGCGAGTACCGTGACGGTGGCCAATCGTGTCCGTAAGCAAGTCGATGAAATCAATAAAATTCTACCTGAGGGTACTAAGCTTGAGATTACCCAAGATGGTGGTAAAAATGCGCAAAAGAATTTGAACAACGTGATTGAGTCTTTGATCTTCGGTGCGGTGTTGACGATTTTTGTGGTCTATGTGTTCTTGAATTCATGGCGCTCGACTTTGATTACCGCCTTGAGTTTGCCGACCTCAGTCATTGCGGCATTTATTGCAGTGTGGCTATGTGGCTTTACACTGAACTTCATGACCTTGCTTGGTTTGTCATTGGCGATCGGTGTTTTGATTGATGATGCGATTGTGGTCCGTGAAAATATTGTGCGTCACATGGAAAACGGTTCAGATCGTCGCACCGCAGCGTTGAACGGTACTGCAGAGATTGGCTTAGCAGTTGCCGCGACAACCTTCTCTATCATGGCCGTATTTATCCCAGTCGCTTTTATGCCTGGCGTGTCGGGTGAATGGTTCCGTCCCTTTGCTTTAACGGTGACGAGTTCGGTGATGGTGAGTTTGTTCATCTCTTTCACACTTGATCCTATGTTGTCTGCATTCTGGGGTGATCCGGTCGGTCATCACCTCCAGCCTAAGACTGGCATTAGTTTGAAGTTAGAGAAGTTCAATAAATGGTTTGATAGTAAAGCTGAGAGCTACGGCAATGTGATTGCTTGGGCCTTGCATCATCGTCGTTGGATGGCGGTGATTGCTTTGTCTAGTTTCGTGGCCGCGATTGCTTTGCATGCAAAGTTTGGTGGTACCAGCTTTTTGCCAGCATCAGACAGTGGAACTTTGATGATCAATATTCGAACACCATCGAGCTCGAGTTTGGAATACTCACGCTTGAAAGTGGAGAAAGCTGCCGAATTAGCGCGCACCTTGCCAGAAACCGTGGCGACCAATAGTAGTGTGAATATCACGGGTGGCCGTGTGTATGTCGATATCGGTAAGAGCACGGAACGTAAACGATCCGCAGCCGAAGTGGCCGTGAGTTTGCGTGCCTTGGTCGGTACCTTGGTCGGTGCTGAATATGTGGTGCAAGATGATCTGAATAATGGCGGCGGCAAGCCAGTGCAAATTCGATTCTCAGGGGAAGACTCGCGCAAACTGATGGAAATCACCAGCGATTTTATGGAGAAACTGCGTAAAGTGCCTGGCGCGGTTGACGTTGGTTTGTCTGAGCAAGATCCTAAAGACGAATTGCAAATCGAGTTGAATCGCGGTTTGGCTAACTCCTTAGGTATTTCAGCCAGCGATGCAGCGCAAGCTTTGCGTGTAGCCTTTGCGGGTGTTGAAGTAGGTGATTGGGTTGATCCAACAGGTGAGACACGTGATGTATCTGTACGCCTCGATCCATCTGACCGTGTGAGCGCTGACAATATTGAAACGCTGCCGATTGCTGTTTCCGGTACCGACAAGATGGTACCGCTGGAGCAGATTGCGACGATCACCATGGGTAAAGGTCCTTCGCGCATCGAACATGCTGATGGAAAACGTATGATTGCTGTTTCAGCGAACGTACAAGGTCGCTCGCCTGGTGAAGTCACAACTGAGGCATTGAAGATTGCGAAAGCGATTAACTTCCCTGCTGGGTATGGTATTGAATTAGCCGGTTCTGCGAGAAATCAAAGCGAGCTGTTCACAGAGATGACGATCGCCTTGGTCATGGGTATTGGCTTGATGTACTTGATCTTGGTGATGCAGTTCGGCTCATTCACAGCGCCAGGTGCGGTGATGTTGTCCTTGCCTTTGAGTTTGATTGGTGTGGTCTTGGCTTTGTTGATTACCAAAGGGACACTCAATCTGATGAGCTTTATCGGCATCATCATGTTGATGGGCTTGGTGGCGAAGAATGCGATTCTCTTGCTTGACTGCGCTCGTGCCCGCGAAGCTGAAGGTCATGATCGTGAAGAAGCCTTAATGTACGCAGGTCGTATGCGTTTGCGTCCAATCTTGATGACGACCTTTGCTTTGATTGCAGGTATGTTGCCAGTGGCGATTGGTGTAGGTGAGGGGGGGGAGTTTTATCGTCCATTGGCGATCGCGATTATCGGCGGTACGATTACTTCGACCTTGCTCACTTTGTTGGTGGTACCAACCTTCTACGACAGTATCGAAATTGCTCGTGATCGTATGATTGCGAAGTATGGTCGTCGTGCTGAGAAATGGAATGCCTTCTTTGCCTTCGTCGTGACCTTTATTGAAGCGATTTTGACTTTGATCTTTGTGCGCTTAATCTTCCGCTTGATGATGATGCCATTCAGATCACGAGTAGTGCGTTAAGAGAAGTTGAGACGCGTCGTAAAGCGTTCGCTCGTAAAAAAGCCGGAAGTGATTTGATTCACTTCCGGCTTTTTCTTTGTCGTGGGTTTGGAACTTCTTCGGTCTCTATCGCGCTTATTTCAGAGCTTCCACTAAGATTCTACCTTCTGAGCCAGCCGGTGGTCGCACGCGCAAAATATGCGCCAACGTGAGTGCAATATCAACCACAGCGGCCTCTTGACCGTAAGCACCAGGTTTAATCCATTGTTTGCCCATGATCATTAGCGGAACATTGGTATCGTAACGGTATGGTGAACCATGAGAGGTGCCATGATTGTCAGTTCCAAAATACCAATAGGGTTTGATGACCAGCATAACGTCACCCGATACTTGGCGATTCCATCCACGCTGCATCAACTTGCCAATGCGGCCATTTGGAACATTGCCATTTTCTAGTTGAGTACGAGTAAAGGCATCAGCGATGCCTGGGTACTTGATGGCGAATTCAGCGACGGCGTTTTCTAATTCTTCACGCTTCAATCCTTTGCTCTCAAACTTTTTGTAGTCGAGTAGGATTGTTGGTGAAGACAGCTTAGTGGCTAATTTTTCTAAACCGAATTTGTTTTGTAAATGTTGGTTGAGTGCATTCATCATTTCTTTACCATCGATACGTGAGGCATCGAGGTGATTGTCGCGCGCGAATTCAGGCGTATTGGGGAAGCCATGATCCGCAGTCAGCAACACCAAGGTATTGTCCATACCCACTTTTTTGTCGAGATGGGCAAAGAATTTGGCGAGCATGCGATCGAGTCTTTGCAGATGATCGTGGGACATGCGACTCTCGGGGCCCCAGCGATGGTTGACGTAATCATGGCTAGAAAGGCTCACACCTAAAACATCAGGAACACCGGCCGCATTGTTGCCGAGTTTTTCACCATCGACGGCAGCTTTGGCAAACTCTAAAGTCATTTCATCGACAAAAGGGCCGGTGAATAAACTTTCATAATACTCTGCATCAGGGGCGCCAGTTTGGCTAGTGTAAATCATAGGTAAGCGGTCATTGGCTCTGCGGGAGCCTGGAATAATGACGTCATCTTTGGCATCATTCGCGTAGGCTTTTTCATCGAGCAGCAAATTCCAACGTTGGCCGTAGTACTTGTCTTGCGGTTTACCGGCGACATATTGCTCACGCCACGCCGGATAGCTTTGCATGTAGTAAGTGCTGCTCGCAAAATTACCGGTTTTCTTCATCATCATGTAAGCCGTACCTGTCTTACCTGCCAACAAAATCGCACCACGGTCTTTACCAGAGATGGTGATGACTTTGGATTGATTGCCAGTCGCATAACGCAATTCATCGCCGACGGTATTCACTTTGAGATTGGCTGGTGAAGTGCCATCGCCAGGCTTAGTCTCTTCACCGAGGTAAGTATGCTTGCTATCTTCGGTACAGTAGACATTCGCCAAAGTGACAGGGTCAATCCAGCCATTTGAAATAATACCGTGCTGATACGGGTAAGCACCGGTGAGAACCGCGGAGTGGCCGACTGCAGTCAAGGTCACACCATGCGCTTGATGCGCATCACTATACCAAGCGCCTTGGGTCAACAAACGCTTAAAACCACCTTCGCCAAATTGATCGCGATAGCGTTGGATTTGTTCTTGCGGTAAGCCATCGACGACCAACACCACAACTAGCTTCGGTTGTGCGCTTGCTTTGGCCTCGGGTTTGTCCTGCTGACTCGCATGTGCTGCGGGCAACACTAGACTCGCTAAACAGAGGGATAAGAACTTGATACGGAAACGATGATGGAGACTCAGCATAGATAGGCTCTGCGTTTTTTAATGAAAAGAAGGAGGTCAATCTCTCGACCATATAGATACAAGCGAGATTGTAGCGCTTGAGTTTTAACTGAGTATGACAAATTGTAGCGATCGTGCTGGAAACACCGCTTTCTATGTTGCGTTTCGATTTATTTGCAAACACTTTCAACATCGTTGCAATATTTACAAGTAATGACTTTCTGTGTAAAATGAGTTTTTTTCATGTCTTATTAATAATTTCATGCGAAATTTCATTTTCTTTCTGAGCCTGTTTTGCTCGACGATAACGCTCAATTTCTCGCTTGCGCAAACAAGCGAGAACGCCACCAAAACGCAGTCAACACAGACGGCGCCAGTTGCGCAATCGGTCACTGTCCACACTCTGGCCAAACCTGTCGATAAGTCTTATCGGAAGATGGTGAAAGGAATGGAGTTATTCGAAAAAATGCACGCGATGGCGCCGCTTGCAAGCCTGCGCTTTAGACTTCTTCCACGAGAAAGAGGCTTGGATATGAATGGTGTGACGGTGAAGGTCGCTGGCGATACGAAGTCCTATCAAGTTCCGATTGCAGCAGACCAAAGCTTTACTGTAGATCGTGAACAATGGGCCTTAGATGAAGATGCTTCGGTCATCACCAATCACCGCGTGGATAGTATGACTTGGCGCACCGACATTCGTACGCCTGGCTTACCACCTCATACCCGTCGCTTGGGAGACCTGCGCTTAGAATGCCGAGTTGGACGTGAAGCGAATTTGCTGTCCCCCAAACCACTTTTGATCGATGCTGCAGCGAAAGTGATTTTCTCAATGATTGATTTTTGTGATGGCATAGAGACGCGCTATTTGTTGTTTGCCGATCGACCCGTTTTCTCAGTCAAGATGATATTTGGAGCGCGAACGAGAACCATAGACTTTGATGATTTGTATGCAGGTGTCTCTTATCTCGGAGTCTCAAAGATGGCAATGAGTTACTGCGACTGCCAAGCGATTTTGGATAGGACTTACTATTTGCCGCTCGGTGATCATAGTTGGCCCGATGATACCTTAATAGAATTTGACTATATGGAGCCTTCCTCTGTGATTCAAGCAAAGGATCAACTATGAAATCAAATTTCCTACACTGGTCAACGACCGTTGCAATTACTCTTATTAGCACCGCTTGTGTCAATCTTCCCCAGCCTATGGCCAAAGCAGAAGTCCGTTCAATTACCAAGATCGGCTCTAAAGATAAGTTGGAGCTTATGCAAGTTGGCAAGAGCACCAAGCAGGAAGTGATAGAGAAATTTGGTGCGACCCGTTCAGTCAAATTCGACAGCGGTTATGAAGTATGGGCTTACCAAATCAAGCAAGACGGTTCGATCAATATCAGTTGGGTGCAGCGTATAGAAAAGCTAGGCTCGGATAAAGGCGTACTGGGTAACTTGGAAGTGGTCTTGTTGTTTGATCCGACAGGTGTCTTGAACAAGAAGCGCGTACGAGATCCTTCGCTCGAAGCATCCTACGACGAAGCAAAAAAGCAATAAAGGTGTCGGTCAGGGTGCTAACACCTAGTATGAATTGAAGCTTTCAAAAATCCTGCTGATCGTCGCTCCCGCAGTTCATTTTGTCTTCGCGAGATTTGCTTCAATTGCAGCAATCATCTCCTCGAGGCTGGCGCGTTTGGAAATTCCCGGGCGACCGCCGACGATGCCATTCAGGTCGGCCACTTCACTCGGGGACACGATCGAAGTCAAATAGACGAAAGGGATGTTGGCAGTGCGACTGTCCTCGGCTAGTGCAGCAAGTACCGAACCACCGTCCATCTCCGGCATGTCGATATCGCACAAGATCAAATCTGGCAATTCTGCCTTTGCTATTTGTGCCGCGACTTGCGGTTCGCCACACAAGATTAATTGATAGCTTTGGCCAAGCATACGATGCAGATAGTTGAGAACCATCTCATCGTCGTCAATGGCGAGAATACGGGTTGTTGACATGAGGTGTACTCCTTGAGGTTAATTCGTTACAGGTGTCTTTCAACTATGCTCGTGAATCTGAGTTTCCATGATGGCGACCTCGCTTAAGTGTTGTCGTAGTTCTTGTACTAACAGTTCCTTCTGTTCTGACGACTGTGCACCTGTTTCTAGCAGTTTACATTGTTGCGCGGCCCATTCAAAGCCATACAAGGAAAAACTTCCGGATAACTTATGAGCGATCTTGCGAGTGCCTTCAGTATCTTGTTGGGCTATTTTTTTGTTCATGTCATCAATTAGGGCGAAGCGCGAACGCAAATACTGGTCGATATCGAACAAGAGATTGGGGTGTATTTTGACTGGCTCCCACGCTGCGGTGTGCGGAGCGATGTCTGGCAAGGATGCGATTAACTTGAACAAGGCTTCAGTAGACGCAGGTTTGCTCAGACAGTCATTAAAGCCCAAATCGAAGAAGCGTTGGTGACTGTCGAGATTATCATCCGAAGAAAAAGCGACAATTACGCTCGGGGTTTGTTGACGGATAGCCTGCAGTTCGCGAATCGCGAGTAGCGCTTCGATACCGTTCATGACAGGCATTTCAATATCCATCAAAATCAAATCTGGGCGCTCTTTTAGGCACGCGTACCAAGCGAATTTTCCATTGAGTGCAGTGCTAATTTCAATTCCAGTGTGATTGAGTTGATGCGATATCACCCGACTATTGTAGTGATCATCGTCGACCATCAAGACCCTGATCCTACGTTGAGGATCGAGGCGCAAGCGCCGATAGGGTGTATGCTCGATGTGATCGGAATTTACCTCCGCGATCTGTTCTCTTTGATAGGTCGGGAGGCTCAAACTGAGCGTGGTGCCATTGGCGTCCGAGGTCAACATCGTCAAATCACCATTTTGCACCTTGGCCAATAGACGCGAAGAATAGGTCCCTAAGCCGGTGCCACCTTCTTTGCCGAGCGTGGCATATTTGTCAAAGAAGTTGGCGCGTAATGAGGGCGGTACTGCAGTGTTATTGTGGATGTGTAGTGTCAGCAATTCGCCGCTTTCTATGTCGAGTTCTACGGCCGACTGTTCGCTTGCTGCTTCGATCGCATTCTTGACTAAATTGGCGATGCAGGAGTAGCTCAAGGCCGCATCGCCCCATGCCATCGTATGAGGTGGATGGTTAAATTTGAGCTTCAGATATTTGGCCGCGGCGTGCTCACGCAAGTCTTCAAGCACGGTTTCGACCACCGCCTTCATATCAAATGCCTTTGCTTGGAGTTGATATCTTCCCTTTTCCATGTGGTACAGGTCCAAGGAGAGGTTCACCATGTTCAATGCGCGTCGGGCCGCTCCCTCAATCATTTGCAGGAGTTCCTCACGAGACTCGCTGTTTTCTCGCAAGAGGGCGGGGGCGGCGGCGATGCTCGCAAGTGGCGTTTTGAGATCGTGGCGCGCGATACGTTCAGCATCTTCGCGCGCGAGGATCGCTTGTTTGAGATCGGCATTTTTCTGATCCAACTCGATCGCTCTTGAGGCGAGTTCACTACGCAGACGCTCCGAGCACATCATGAGGAAGGCTGTTGTACCTATGACCGGTAAGATCGCGGTGACCAAAGGAGTTATGATATTGATAAAGTGATCTGTTGCGAGTATGGTTTCCGAGTTGCGCAGGTAGATGGCGAAATACATCGCACGGAAGCTCATAAAACCAATGAGTGAAATAAAAATACCAGCGAGGCAGATCCTGCCAATCTCGTGTTTTGACTGACGATGGCGAAGTAGGCTGTAGCTTGAAATCAGCATAGCGGTATTCCAAACGATCGAAGTGATACAAACGCGAACCCATAATAATGGCGTGACGACGGTAAACCAAGTCAAAGCCACGGCACCAATGGCCGAGGGCAGGTAAACCCATTTAGTATCGGGTAGATGATCAAAACGACGAATTGAGCGCCAATACAAAGAAAAACCCAGAAAAATCGATGTATTACCAAGCGGCAGAAGCAACCATTCGGAGCCGGGGCTCTGCGCTGCGAGAAGTAAAACACCTCCGGCGGCGAGTAGGGTTCCAATACGCCAATCGGCAGCTGAAGGACGAATCTGACGGCTAAGGCCACGATGCATCAGACCGAGAATTCCACCATTGAGCAAGGCAAAAGCGGTAGCAATAATAAAGGAGGTGCGCGGATCCATGTCGGCGAAGTTCAGGTCAAATCAACAAGTCTTGAAGATCGGTCAAATCGCCATAGCTGTCAAGTGACAGTGGATTTTTGCGGGAAGGAATTCACGGAGGTGTTGGAACTGAAGGCACTAGCTTCTATGGCCAAGCTGTTCTCAAGCGTCGCCACGGAAGCGTCGCTTGAGATGGGGAACTTGCGATTTGAGCTGCTTAGCTGAGCTGCTTAATTGAACTGCTCAATTGAACTGCTTGAAATCCGGCTTACGTTTCTGGAAAAACGCCATCATTGCCTCACGCGCTTCTGGCTGTGACAACATTGCCCCGAAGTGGGCGTTTTCTTCATTCATCTTGTCGCGGATAGCCTGAGGCTGATTTGCCTTCATCAAAGACTTGGTCAGTCGAATAGATTTTGCAGGCAAGGCCGCGATTTTGGCAGCTTGTTTTTCGGCGTAAGCGAGCAATTCGTCGAGCGGCAAGACCTTATTCACTAAGCCCATTTCATGCGCTTCTTGTGCGCTGAAGGCTTCGCCCAACAAGAGCTTTTCTGCCGCGCGTTGATAGCCAGCGATTTGCGGCAACACCATGCTCGATGCGAATTCTGGGCACAATCCTAATTGCGTAAATGGCATTGAGAATTTTGCATTGTCAGCAGCATAGACCAAGTCGCAGTGCATCAAGAGTGTCGTGCCGATACCGACTGCATTACCTGAAACCGCAGCGATCACAGGCTTTTGTGCATCATTCAAGGCATGCATAAATTGATAGACCGGTGGCATGTCGGATGACGCCAAGCTCGCTGCATTTTTCATGAAGTCTTCGAGGTCATTACCCGCAGTGAAAATTTCTGGTTTACCCGTGATCACAATCACGCTCACGTTTTTGTCGTCGTTCGAAGCATTTAAGGCATCCGCCATCGCTTGATACATACCGAAAGTGATGGCGTTTTTCTTTTCTGGACGGTTGAAATTGATAGTCAAAATGCCGTCATTGATTTGGGTCAGAATTTCCATGATGTCTCTGGGTCTCTTGAGTTAGTGAGGTTGTGCAGAAGGTTGATGCTTTCCTTGCTGTCTTTCTTGGTTCTGCAGCCATTGTAAAGCTTGTTGCCATAAGCTGTGTCGAAATTCCGTTCTAAAAAAACCGAAATGGCCGACCCGTTTTGCTTGTATATCTTGGGGATGAATGTAACGGCGCTCCACTGGGGCATGGCTAAAATAGTCATGCAAGCCATCAATGTTTCTACGCCCCATCATCTCGTCGTCGGTGAAGCTCATACTGAGAATAGGCGCGGTGAATTGCTGATGATAGGTAGGCAGCGCGTCGCCTTTTTCGTCGACAAAGTAACGCGGGTCTTTGCACCAACGTGACCATTGATAGATCACACCCTTTGGAAGGTTGCCGACTTTACGCAGTTTCTTGCCTGGGAAATAGCCACAGATACTGGTATAGAACGGTACCAAGAAATACCAGAGTAACCACACCATGCGTTTGGTTGGTGGCGCGTTGTGGCGCCAATACCCCGTTCCTGAACCGACGGTCAACATACCATCGATCAGATGATTGTCAGGCAACAACCCTGCAAGTTGTCCGCCGAGCGAATGACCGATCACTAAGAGTGGCACATCAGCATGCCAAGCGCGTGCATCCAGTAGTGCAGCGTTGTAATCGAGTTCTGCCCAATCGCTGATGTCAGCATCAAAGCCACGTAAGGAATGAGCAAACTGCGGTGGCACAGACTCACCCATACCGCGGTAGTCAAAACTCAATACCGCAAAACCGTGTTCACACAAGAACTCAGCAAACGGCGCATAAAATTGCTGCCTTACACCCATCGCCGCAGGCATTAAGACAACACCGTGCACCGCCCCAGCAGGCGAGTACTTTCTACCAACCAGTTCAGTGCCATCTTTCGCGAAGAGTTTTGTCGTCTCTATCGTGGTCATACAAACTCCGTAAAAAAACCGCACTTCGTTAGTTGTGCGGTTTATGGTCGGGCAAAGAATGCGATGATGAGGCTTTGTTTCGCAGAAATTCTGAAAGCACGTCGTGAATAGAAAACATGCTAGCTAGCTCATCTTAAGTTCTGACGGCGCGGGTTTCACCCGCCCTACAAGATAAATCGATGACATTATCGAAGGCATTGTTTGCCGCAGAAATTCCAGCTCAGGGATGCAGCGCAAGGCGCGAAGCACAGCAATATGTCGATATTGCGAGCATTCGCAACGCCGCGATGCTCCCTGAGATGGGATTTATGCGGTAAACAAATTACATGCGTTCAAAAATGCCTGCTGCCCCCATACCCGTCCCCACACACATAGTCACCATACCGTACTTCAAATTATTACGATGCAGAGCATGGATCGTCGTCGCGGAACGAATCGCACCTGTCGCGCCCAGTGGGTGACCGAGAGCAATCGCGCCGCCCATCGGGTTCACCTTCGCTGGGTCAAGACCGAGATCTTGTACCACTGCCAAAGATTGCGCCGCAAACGCTTCGTTCAATTCGAACCAATCGATTTGGTCTTGGGTGATACCCGCCGCTTTACATGCCGCTGGAATCGCTTCTTTAGGACCAATACCCATGATTTCTGGTGGCACACCGCGTACTGCGAAAGAGGCGAAACGTGCCAACGGCGTCAGGTTGAATTGCTTCAAGATTTTTTCACTAACCAAGATCAAAGCACCAGCACCGTCCGATGTTTGGGAGCTGTTACCCGCAGTCACGGAACCTTTAGCAGCAAAGACTGCTTTCAGTTTCGCCAAACCTTCGAGTGATGTATCTGGGCGCGCGCCTTCGTCACGATTCACTGTACGTGTTTTGAGTTCGATTTCGCCTGTTGCCAAGTTTGGCACGCGGTCGATAATTTCGAATGGTGTTGTTTCCGCATCGAAGTAACCAGCCGCCTGTGCCGCCAATGCGCGTTGATGCGATTGCAAAGCAAAAGCATCTTGTGCTTCACGGCTAATTTTCCATTGTGCTGCAACTTTCTCTGCAGTCAAACCCATGCCGTAAGCGATACCCGCATTCTCGTCTTTCAAGATGGCCATGTTCATGGATGGATTGTTACCCATCATTGGCACCATAGACATAGATTCCACACCAGCTGCGATCATGACGTCAGCTTGGCCAACGCGAATACGATCCGCTGCCATTGCCACTGCCGTGATACCGGAAGCGCAGTAACGGTTGATGGTGACGCCACCAATCGTGTTTGGCAGGCCAGCCAAGAGCACGCTCATACGTGCCAAGTTCAAGCCTTGTGCGCCCTCTGGGAAAGAACAGCCAACGATGGCGTCTTCGATCAGTTTAGGGTCCAGATTTGGCACTTGGGCCAAAGCAGATTTCAATACACCGACCAGCAAGTCATCTGGGCGTGTGTTGCGGAACATACCACGGCCCGATTTACCAATAGGGGAACGAGTTGCCGCGACGATGTAAGCGTCTTGTAATTGAGTAGTCATTGTCGAGTCCTCGATGAATTAGTTACGTACTGGTTTGCCGGTTTGCATCATGCCCATGATGCGCTCTTGCGTTTTTGGATGATTCAACAATT
Organism: Oxalobacteraceae bacterium; assembly: GCA_947464955.1. Classification (GTDB taxonomy): domain Bacteria; phylum Pseudomonadota; class Gammaproteobacteria; order Burkholderiales; family Burkholderiaceae_D; genus Undibacterium. Next base: position 3,591 of record CANHZI010000042.1, on the reverse strand, counting down.
CCATAAACGCTTTGCGCTCCATGTCGAGCAACCATTGTTCGCTGACCAAACTGCCATTGTCGATGTCGCCACCGCACACCACTTCAGCGATCATCTTGCCGAGTTTGAAGTCATGCGCAGAGATGAAACCACCGTCACGCATATTGATCAATTGTGCGCCGATCGTCGCAATGCCATGACGGCCTGTGACGGGTACCAGCTTGCGCATTGGTGGGCGATAGCCAGCGTCGAACATGGCACGTGCTTCTACTTTGGCTACGTGTAACAATTCGAAGGCGTTGAAAACGATAACGTCGTCTTGGCCGAGGTACCCCATTTTTTGCGCTTCCAAAGCAGATTTCGACACATTTGCTGTGGCAGCATTCGTGAAGTAGTTCTTTGAGAACTGCAACAAGTCAGTACCTTTTGCATCTTTGGCAGCGCGTACTGCGGCCTCTTTCAAACCGCCACCGCCTGGTACCAAGCCGACACCCACTTCCACTAAGCCGATGTAGGATTCGAGTGCAGCAACGCGTTTTGCAGCGTGCATCATCAATTCGCAACCACCGCCGAGTGCCAAGCCAGCAACTGCAGCCACCACTGGAACGTTTGCGTATTTCAATGCTTGATGTGCATTTTGCAATTGAGAGATTGCTGGTTCGATCGCTTTCACGCCACCAGACATAAACAATGGCAACATCGCTTGCAAATCTGCGCCAGCAGAGAAGGCACCGCCTTCAGCTGCATCGGAGTGCCAGATCACCAAGCCTTTGAAGTTTTTCTCTGCTTCTGCCAAGGCTTTTTCCATACCAGCAACAACGCCTGGGCCAATGACGTGCATCTTCGTTTTGAAGGACAGGATCAGGACATCATCATTCTGATGCCAGATACGTACTGAATCATCTTCAAAGAAGGTGACACCTGCGGTAGCGCCCGTTGCTGCGCCTTCGCCCAAGACCGTAGCGCGGAACGCTTGACGATCGTAGACTGACAAACTTGAACGTGGAGCAAATGTATTGCGGCTGATAGACCAAGAGCCTTCTGGTGTATGTACGCCAGCTTTTTCAGCAACTGGGCCTTCGAATACCCAAGCTGGCAACGGTGCTGTACACAGTGCTTTGCCTGCATCGATATCTTCTTTGACCCAAGTGGCGACTTGCTGCCAGCCAGATGCTTGCCATGTTTCGAATGGACCGACATTACAGCCAAAGCCCCAACGCATAGCAAAGTCGATGTCGCGTGCATTGTCAGCGATCGTTGCGCCATGAATCGCGATGTAATGGAATGCATCACGGAAAATAGACCACAAGAATTGCGCTTGCTTGTTGGTTGATTCACGCAAAGATTTCATTTTCTTGACTGGATCTTTTTCCTTCAAGATGCGTGCGACCAAATCATCTGCTTTCGCGCCACCAGATACGTAAGTGCCACTAGCGAAGTCAAGACGTTGAATATCTTTGCCGACTTTCTTGTAGAAGCCTGCACCTGATTTGGAACCAAGCGTGCCTGCTGCTACCAATTTAGCCAAGACTTCTGGTGTTTTATAAACAGCGAAGAATGGATCATCTTGCAAGTTGTCTTGCATGGTTTTGATCACGTGTGCCATGGTGTCGAGACCGACGACGTCAGCAGTACGGAAAGTACCAGAAGACGCACGGCCTAATTTCTTACCAGTCAAATCATCGACCACATCAACACTCAAGCCGAATTGCTCTGCTTGATAAATTGTTGCCAGCATGCCGAAGATACCAACGCGATTCGCGATGAAATTCGGTGTGTCTTTTGCGTGAACGACGCCTTTACCCAAAGTCGTCGTCAAGAAACCTTCAAGTTGGTCGAGGATGTCAGAACGCGTTGCTGCAGTTGGGATCAATTCAACCAAGTGCATATAACGTGGTGGGTTAAAGAAGTGAACGCCACAGAAACGCTCTTTCAAACCTGCGTCGAAACCTTCAGACAAAGCTGTGATCGACAAACCAGATGTGTTAGACGCGAAGATTGCATTTGGCGCGATATGTGGTGCAACTTTTTTGTATAGATCATGTTTCCAATCCATACGTTCTGCGATCGCTTCAATGATCAAATCGCAGCCAGCCAACACATCGAGGTTGTCTTCGTAGTTAGCGACTTCGATTAAAGCTGCATCGTCTTTGTCACCGAGTGGTGCTGGATTGAGTTTTTTCAGGTTCTCAATCGCTTTCAGAACGATGCCGTTTTTCGGGCCTTCTTTAGCTGGCAAGTCGAACAATACGACAGGAACTTTGGCATTGACACAGTGCGCAGCAATTTGCGCTCCCATCACACCAGCGCCAAGGACGGCGACTTTTTTGACGATGAAATTAGGCATTGGATAACCTTTACATGAAATTCAAACTTGGTTGGGGCAGGGTGAGCGAAATCGCCATCCTCTTTTTCAAACTCGGCGGGGGACACCCGCTCTATAACAAAAAACAGCAAAATGTCTTTAGAAATTCAATGCTAGGGATGCATCACAAGGCGCCAAGCGGAGCAATATGTCGATATTGCGAGTATTGGCAACGCCGTGAGGCGCCCTAGTATTGGATTTATCGAGACATTTTTTAGAATAAATCGGCTTCCAAGGACAACAAATTCGCAGAACCAGAACGTGCTTGACGAATGCACATTGCCGTTTCTGGGTACAAACGCGCGAAGTAGAAACGAATCGTCGCCAATTTCGCTTTGTAGAACGTATCGCCAGAATCTTGTTTTGCAAGAGCGATTTTTGCCATTTGTGCGAAGAAGTAGCTGTAAACCAAGTGACCAACTACGCGCAAATAAGGAACCGCAGCAGCACCAACTTCGTCTGGGTTTTGGAAGGCTTTCATGCCGATTTCCATCGTCAATTTAGTGACTTTGTCGCCCAATTCAGCCAATGGTGTGATGAATTCAGACATCGCTTCATCTGTGCCGTTCTCTTCGACGAATGCTTGTACCTTGGCGCCGAACTTACGCAATTTCGCGCCGTTGTCTTGCAAAATCTTACGACCCAACAAGTCCAAAGACTGAACAGTGTTAGTACCTTCGTAGATCAAGTTGATACGTGCATCGCGCACATATTGTTCCATGCCCCATTCTGCGATGTAACCGTGGCCACCGTAGACTTGCAAACATTCTGAAGTTGCTGTCCAAGCGTTGTCAGTGATGAAGGCTTTAATGACTGGTGTCAGTAGGGCGACTTCATCAGCGCAATCTTTACGTACTTGTTCATCTGGGTGATTCAATTCTTTATCCAATTGCAGTGCAACGTAAGAACAGAATGCACGACCACCTTCAGCCCATGCTTTTGCCGTGAAGAGCATACGACGGACATCAGCGTGAACGATGATTGGATCAGCTGGTTTGTTCGGTGCTTTAGGACCAGACAAGCTACGCATTTGGATACGGTCTTTCGCGTAGATCAAAGCATTTTGGTAAGCGACTTCAGTCAAACCCAAACCTTGCATACCCACGCCTAAACGTGCGGCATTCATGAACACGAACATCGCGTTCAAACCTTTGTGTGGTTGACCGATCAAAGTACCGATCGCGCCATCCAAATTCATTTGGCAAGTGGAGTTACCATGGATACCCATTTTTTCTTCGATCGCGCCG
>CANHZI010000041.1 GCA_947464955.1 Oxalobacteraceae bacterium | reverse complement strand
GATAGGGTTGTTAGTATGTAGCATGAGAGTTACCTTTCTTTGGTTTAGTAGGATTCGACACCCATATCTAAACCGGTAACTCTCATCTTTTCAAGTCGATGTGTCAGATCGAGTCTGAACTAATACATTTGATCTGCTTCAGTATCATATCTTCATGCCTGCCGTGACGATGAAGTGTTGTAAAACGCTGGCAGAGGCTAGACAGCTTACTTGTTTTCGCTCAATGTGGTGGCACTAGCGCATGTTATAAGTAAGTAAGCCTCAAAACAAGACACTCTAGTCCATTCCGCTAGAAGTAAAATGTCAGTAGCAATCAAACCCTAATCCCCTTGGGAATTGTGCAATGATTTCGACGAATCAGCTCGTTCGTTTTACGCGAAGTTTCTGGTTAGCTCTAGGCATGCTGGCTATTTTCTTTATCGCCTTCGCAACTTATGTTCACTCAGAAAAAGAAATCGATCGTGTCAATGATATTCGTCTTAGATCGCATTCACTTGCTTCTGAACTACGTCAATCGTCAGACGATTTGACGCAAATGGCACGTAGTTACATTTCCACAGGCGATAGTACTTACAAAGACCATTACAAAGAGATCCTTGCGATTCGAGATGGCTTAGTTGCCCGTCCGGTTGATTATCACGAGATCTATTGGGACTTAGTATTGAGCGACAATAAACGGCCACGTCCCTCGAGTGGCGAAAAAGTAGCTTTCTTGGATTTGATGCGTCGGGTAGGCATTAGCACCGATGAGTTCGCTAAGTTGGCAGAAGCCAAGATGAATTCAGATGCTTTGGCCTTGATTGAGCAAGCTGCCTTCGATGAGTATGAATCGAAGTCAGATAAGCCGGCGGTGTTGAGGCAGAAAGCAATTGATATGCTGACTGATGAAAGTTATCATGCGGCAAAAGCCAAGATCATGCTACCGATTGCTGACTTTCATCGCATGATGGAAGCGCGCACTGATGAGAACGTTACGGCGGCGCAGAATTTCGCAATCCAACTTCGGTTTCTATTTATGTTGGTCAGCTCAGTCGTTGTGTTTGTATTGTGGCGTTCTTACCAGACCTTACAGTTCACACTCGGCACCCCAGTGTCAACGCTACGTTTGCATCTCGAAAAGTTAGGGAAAGCCGATTTTTCTGAACCGATAGTGGTGCCAAGCGGACTAGAAAAGAGCGTACTTGGTTTATTGAGCGCCGCACAAATTGAGCTTGCACGTGGTGATGCTCATCGTCGTAATGTGGAAATCCGTAACCAACGATTGACGCAGTTCTATAATGTCCTTAGTCAATGTAACCAAGCCATTGTTCGTAGTCATTCTGAGCCTGAGCTTTTTCAACAGATTTGCCGTGATACTGTTCAATATGCTGGGATTCAAATGACCTGGATAGGAATCGTTGATCATGAAACAAATTTGATCAAAGCTGTCGCTGCTGATGGTAGCGGTAGTGATTTTTTGTTTGATCAAGTCATTTCGACCGAAGAGGACACTGAGCTCGCCCATGATACTTCAGTACTGGCTGTGAAAGATGGGCGTGCACATTGGTGCCAAGATTTTCTGGCGACAGCAAGCCATGCGCAGTGGCGTGAGCAAGCAGAAAAGTTATCATGGCGCGCATCGGCCGCGATCCCGCTGTTCAAAAATGGTGCTGTGTATGGTGTGATTTGTCTATATTCAGCGGGAGTGAATTCCTTCGACGAAGAAATTCGGACATTATTGGTCGAATTGGCAATGGACCTGAGTTTTGCACTCAATCGTTTTGAGCTGGAAGCCGGCCGGCAACGTTCACGTAAGATGGAAGTCTTACGCAGCTTTATGTTGGAACGAATCAATAGCTCTGGATCCCTTGATTTATTTTTTCATGATGTCGTTAAACATTTGGAAGGCGTGATTCCCGGCAGTAAATGTTCGATACTCTTATTGGACAATGATGGTGTGCACATCAAGACTGGGGCAACGCCGAGTTTGTCAACAATCTATAGCAATGCGCTCAATGGCCTTGCCATAGGTCCCGGAGTTGGGTCATGCGGCCATGCGATGCATTCGGGCACACGAGTCATTGTTGAAGATCTCGCGACCCATCCATACTGGGAAAACTACAAGGCCTTGGGCCTCGATGCTGGCTTAGCTTCATGCTGGTCTGAACCTATCCGCTCTTCGAATAACCGCATCCTTGGTGCTTTCGCGATTTACCATTCTGTACCCACGAAACCAGATAATGGCCATCTCATGTTGTTAGAGATGGCAGCGCACTTTTTAGCGATTGCGATTGAAAAGAACAGAACGGAAAGTAGCTTGCGTAAATTGTCGCAAGCGGTTGAGCAGAGCCCGAATGTCATTATCATCACCGACACCGATGCCAAAATCGAATATGTGAACGCCGCCTTTGTGCAAAAAACCGGACACAGCTTAGAGGATGTGATTGGACAGCAGCCGAATATTCTTCAATCCAGCAAAACCCCCTTATTTACGTATGAAGAGATGTGGGACAGTTTGCGGCGCGGTGAAAATTGGCAGGGTGAGTTGGTCAATCGCTACGTCGATGGAAAAGAATATTTGGAATTGGCGCACATCTCCCCGGTGCGTGATGTCGATGGCAAAATTACGCATTTCCTTTCGGTACAAGAAGATATTACGGATAAAAAACGTACGGAAGAACGCATTCAGTATTTGACCCATTACGACGTGCTTACTGGTTTGCCGAATCGAGTCTTGCTCGAAGAACGCGCGCGTTTTGCAGTCGCAAATGCGAAGCGCACGAACTCACAACTGAGTCTGATTTTCTTTGACCTTGATCATTTTAAGAATATCAATGACTCTCTTGGCCACAGCACCGGTGATGCTCTATTGATTGAATTGGCACAGCGCCTGAAGGATAGTTTGCGCGAAGGCGATACCATCTCTCGTTTAGGCGGCGATGAGTTCATTTTGCTGCTAACCGGTACCGACGAGCACGGCGCTGAACGCGTGGCGGAGAAATTACTGCAAACCGTTAGTCACTCTTACCAGATCGGCCAATATGATTTGAATATCTCGGCCTCGATCGGTATTGCAGTCTATCCTGAAGACGGCGAGGACTTAGAAACCCTATTGCGTAACGCAGATACGGCGATGTATCGCGCTAAACAAGATGGTCGCAATATCTTCCGTTTCTTTACTCAAGAGATGCAAGCGCGTTCTGGGCGTCACTTGGAACTGGTCAATGCCCTACGATATGCTCTGGAACGTAATCAATTCCAAGTCGTGTATCAACCGCAGATTGCCCTAGACACCGGTATTGTGATCGGTACCGAAGCCCTGTTGCGGTGGTCGCATCCTGATCTCGGCAATGTATCGCCTGCTGAATTCATTCCTGTTGCTGAGGAGACGGGAATGATTATTAGCATTGGGGAATGGGTGTTGCGCACAGCAATTGAGCAAACCAAACACTGGCATGATATGGGTTGGAATAAACTGGGGATCGCTGTTAATTTGTCGGCGATTCAGTTCCGCCATTCTGATTTGCCGGTAACCGTGACGCAGATCTTGAAACAAGCGAATATGGAGCCAGAATTTTTGGAGCTAGAGTTAACAGAAGGCGTGGCCATGATAGACCCGCCAGGCGCGATCGCGATTATGAACGATCTGCATGAACGAGGCGTGCGTATGTCGATTGATGATTTTGGTACAGGCTATTCTTCCTTGAGCTATTTGAAAAAATTCAAAGTGTATAAGCTCAAGATCGACCAATCATTTGTACGCGATATCAGTAGTGATCCTGAAGATAAAGCGATTGTTAGTGCAGTGATCAGTATGGCGCAGAGTCTGGGTTTGCAGACCATTGCTGAAGGGGTAGAAACAGAAGAGCAATTGAACTTCTTGCGAGAACAGAAATGCGATGAAGTTCAGGGTTACTATTTTGCTCGTCCACTCAATACCGCGCAGTTTGAAGCGTTTATGCGCGATCGTGAGTAGACGCGACAAGCGATTTTAGTCACCTAAGCAAATACCAATATCGCGAGCGGTTTGTAGCGTATCTCCATCGAGATCGACAGCTTTCATACGTCCCGCGACTTCTTCAAGCTTGACGTAATTCACGTTTGGAAATGCCAGCGCCACCATAATGCCGGAATGTCCTTCATCTAAGGCGCGCACTGCCGCTGCGCCGAAACGCATGGCAGCTAAGCGATCGAATGAAGTTGGGCTGCCGCCTCGCAAGAGGTGTCCAAGAACGACAGCACGGGCTTCTTTTCCAGTGATATCTTGTAACTGATGGGCGAGTTGCTCGCCTATGCCGCCCAGACGTTCCACATTGCCGAGTTCAGCTTGTTGTTCAAGATAGCGTTGACCACCTTTGGGCAGGGCGCCTTCTGCAGCGACGATGATGCTGTAATGACGTCCAGCTTTTTCGCGCGCACGAATTTTCGCTGCGATCTTTTCCAAATCATAGGGTATTTCGGGAATTAAGATGGCATGCGCCGTGCTGGCCATGCCAGCGTGTAGAGCGATCCATCCTGCATACCGACCCATCACTTCTACTACCATCACACGTTGATGACTTTCCGCGGTGCTATGTAAGCGATCAATACAATCAGTGGCAAAGGCAACCGCCGTATCGAAGCCGAACGTGGTGTAGGTTTTATCTAAATCGTTGTCGATCGTCTTAGGTACACCAATCACGCGCAAGCCTTGGCTTAAACCTTTTTGGTGCAAAACATTCGCAATCGTTAAGGTACCATCGCCGCCGACACAAACTAGCGCGTCAATTTCCATTTGACGTAGATGGCGAATGATGTCATCACTGCGATCGACTTCGCTTTGACTGCCGTCGGCATGCGTAACAACGAAACGCAGTGGATTGCCGTGATTGGTGGTGCCGAGTATGGTGCCGCCAAGATGGCTAATGCCACGCACCATATCTTTGGTAATTGGGAACACACCATCGACGGGATAACGATCGGGTAACAAGATGCCGTTGAAGCCTTCACGGATGCCGAAAACTTCCCAGCCTCGCCGTTGTGCCGCTAAAGTGACGGCCCGGATCACTGCATTGAGCCCAGGCGCGTCGCCGCCGCCAGTAGAAATGGCAATTCGTTTAATCGCTGTTTGCATAGAGATATGGCCGTGTAAATACGTGATTGAGAAGTTGAATTTAGATGCCGTTTAATGGGATCTTTAAATAGCTAATGCCATTATCTTCAGCAGGCGGTGGATTGCCCGCTCGGATATTGACCTGTACCGATGGCAGTATCAGCATAGGCATATCTAAGGTCGCATCGCGTTTTTTGCGCATGCCGACAAAGTCTTCTTCGCTGACACCATCGCGCACATGAATGTTGGTCTGTTTTTGTTCTGCCACCGTGGTAAAGAATTTCACCTCGCGCCCATTCGGTGGGTAGTCATGGCACATATATAAACGAGTATAGTCTGGGAAAGCTAAGAGTTTCTTGATTGACTGAAAAAGCATGTGGGCATCGCCGCCCGGGAAGTCACAACGAGCGGTCCCTACATCAGGCATAAACATGGTGTCGCCAACGAAAATCGCATCGCCAATTTGGTAAGCCATATCAGCAGGGGTATGACCCGGCACATATAAGGCTTTGGCTTTCAATTCACCGATGGCAAATTCTTCATCCTCTTGAAATAGGTAGTCAAATTGCGTGCCGTTGACGGCGAATTCGGGTTCGAGATTAAAGAGTTTTTTGAAGACTTTTTGAACTTGATCGATATGCGCCCCGATCGCAATTTTGCCACCCATTTTTTCGCGTAAATAATGGGCACCAGAAATATGGTCGGCATGGGCGTGCGTCTCTATGATCCACTGTAACTGTAGATTTTTCTCCTGCAGTGTAGCGAGCAAGACATCGGCTGATTTCGTTTTGGTTCGTCCGGATTTGGGGTCGTAATCAAGAACTGGGTCGATGATCGCCGCATGGCCACCTTCGTGGTCGTAAACAAGATGACTGGCGGTGCAGGTGACAGGGTCAAAAAAACTTTGGATATGAGGGAACATAAAGCGTATTCGATCGAGAAGATAAGATTGACTTGCATAATAGCAAACCATAAAATGAACGCAAGCAGTATTCCTTATTCGTCTTGCGAAACCTCACATCTGTTTTGATTTTTGTGAACCTGCGCAACAAATCTTCATCTTGGTTCTGTCATCTTCTTTTTCTGGTTATTCATCCATGGTTTTATTTCAAATGATGTGGTGCGCATGATGGGTGCTTTGATTGCTACCTTGATTGGAATAGCCGTTGGTTTGATCATGGGCTTGACGGGGGCTGGTGGCGGCATGTTGGCGGTTCCTGCCTTAGTGTACACGCAAGGTTGGACGATGCAGCAGGCGATGCCTGTCGCGCTGTTGGCTGTTAGCTTAGGCGCTTTGATCGGTGCGATTGACGGTTTACGTCGGCGTCAAGTGCGCTATAAAGCGGCAACTTTGATGGCATTGGTAGGTGCGCCCATGACTTCATTGGGCGTATGGGTCGCGAAAGATATGTCGCAAACGACTTTGATGGCCGCGTTTTCCGTGGTCTTAATGATCGTCATTTTTCGCTTAACAAGGCAGGCCTTGTTTACTTCTGAGAATTCGATTAACGAATCGGCGATTGCTTTGGTGAATTCGTCGACCGGACGTTTTGATTGGAATCTCAAAACCGCTGCAGTAATTAGCGTGATTGGCTCTTGTGCAGGCTTCGCGACAGGGACATTAGGGGTAGGCGGCGGTTTCATTATTGTGCCTTTATTGCGGCATTTCACAAATCTGAGTATGCAAAGTGCAGCTGCTACCTCATTAATGGTGATTAGCTTAGTGGGTTCTGTGGCGGTGGGTTCGGCCTTGCTACATGGTGCTCAATTGCCCATTTTGTTTTCTGTTTTGTTTGCTTCGACCTCGGTCACCGGCGTATTGTTGGGGCGCCGTATCGCCAATTTCTTACCATCTAAGACGGTACAGTTGATCTTTGCGGCTATGCTGTTGTGCGTGGCCCTTAGCTTCATTTGGAAGATTGTTCGTTGATGTTACTTCAAGACCTACTCGCAAAACAGCGAAATTCCTTAGCACTCTTAATCGGTAATGGAATTAATCGCTACCATGCTTCGGGCGAGCAAAATTCATGGGATGCATTATTAACCCAATTGGCAAAGCACCATCTGAAAAATTTTCCAGGTAAGTTACCATCGGGGATTTCATTGACCGAGTTCTATGACATCCTTGATCTGCGTTTGAACGCGCGTCGTAATAAAAAGAAAAGTGTGTCGCCTGACAGAAATCTGCAGCAACAGTTTTGTGATTTGATGGCTGCTTGGCAGCCATTGGACCAGCACCGTTACATCATGCAGTGGGCGATGCAAAACAAGGCGCCTGTTTTAACTACAAATTTTGAGCACAGCCTGAGCAATGCAGTGCAAACCAAGTTTTTCATCAGTACCAGTGGCGCTAAGGATGAAAGTAGATTCACCGATTTCTATCCTTGGGAAGCGTATTTCTCTGATCAGATTTTGGAGCATCCGACTGCGGGTTTTGGTATCTGGCATATAAACGGTATGCAGAAATATCATCGTAGTATTCGTCTCGGCTTAACGCATTACATGGGGTCGGTTGAGCGTGCTCGAATGCGTCTGCATAAAGGCGCAAAGCGCTTATCGGCAGGTGGTGAATGGCAGCAATGGGAAGGGGCACACACATGGCTGCAGATTTTATTTCATCAGCCTTTGCTCATTTTTGGTTTGGGCTTAGCAGAAAATGAAGTTTTTTTGCGCTGGCTGTTGATCGAGCGGGCTAAGTACTACACGGATTTTCCGAAGCGTTTTCAACCCGCTTGGTATGTTCACACTGCAAATGAGCAAGATCATGGAAAACTGTATTTCTTGCAAGCGGTAGGGGTCCAAGCCTTCGAGGTCCCTGGATATGACGAATTATATGGTGCAGAGGTTTGGCGCTTGTAATGCTGTAAATGCTTGATGGATTTTTCTCAGCGTTTCTTCTTTGGCGCGAGAGATCCCAAAAGGCTGGCTTGCGCTTCTAAACGTTTAGCGACATTGCCACACACTAAATCGCATAAAGCATAAATCGACTCATCTGCGATTCGATAATAGACCGCAGTGCCGCGGCCTTCTCTCACGACCATTCCATGCTTAGCCAAGGTCGACAAATGACGTGATACATTCGCTTGTGAGCATTCACAGGCTTCTGCGAGCTCACCTACATTGCGTTCACCTTCTCGCAGGTAATTTAAGATTCGCAAACGGCTAGGCTCAGATAAAGCAGAAAAATACTGCGCGACATGGTCTAGCGCAAGTTCAGAGAGGCCTTCCATTGATGTACATGTCCTAGTTGCTGAAAGCATTATTGTACCCTGTGCTGAAGGATTAGGGCTTCTTGCATAATAGACGTTGTCGTTGCTGCGGTCGTCTCATCGTATGACAGTACAACTTCGACGCCGCGCCATGTCAGCGCAAATTCACAAAAAACCTAAGGCTGGAAAAATTCAATTTTAACAATTGCGCAAATTTTTAAATTCGTATTTGCGTATTTACGCAAATAAGTATATGATGTGTTTCATGGAAAAGCAATTACTTAAATTCGTTGAGTGAAATTACCTTTAACAAATGAATTGCGGTGCCTGCTTCGCTCGGTCGAAGTGAGTTGCTAGTAAGTTGCCAATTAATTTTAGTGCGTCGTAGATGTGAAAGAGGAATAACATGTCTAAATTGAATACCCAGTCTTTAGTTCTTGCGGTAAGTGCATTGGTCACCGCTAGTACCTTTAGTTTGCCTGCATACAGTTGGGCGCAAAGCGCAAGTCAGCAAGTGCTCGCGACGGCGCCAGTACGTTCTGCCAACGACCAGATTCAATTACGTGTGGATGGCGTAGTAGAGGCGGTTCGTTACACTGACATTTCTGCACAAGTCTCTGGAGCAATTGTCGAATTGCCGGTACAGGCAGGCGCGCCGATTCAACGTGGTCAGTTGTTGGTTCGCATCGATGCGCGTGCTGCGCAACAGGAATTGAGTGCAAGCCGCGCGCAGGTTGACGCCATCAAAGCGAACTTGGTTGTGGCTGAAAAGGATTATGAACGCCAAAAACTCTTATTTGAGAAGAACTATATTAGCCAAGCGCAGCTTGATCGAGCATTAGCACAGTTCAAATCTGTCGCTGCGCAGGCCAATGCGCAAATTGCCCAAGCGGCTGCGGTACAAACACAGTCAGGCTTTTACATAATCACTGCACCCTATGATGGTTTTGTTGCGGCGATGCCTTCAGCACTAGGTCAGATGGTGATGCCAGGCAGATCGATCATGACTGTCTACGATCCAACACAATTGCGAGTCGTTATTAGTGTGCCGCAAGCGCGAGTCGCCAGCTTAAAAAACGATCCAAATCTGCGTATTGAATTCCCAAGCCTTCCTAGTAACGAACGATTTGTAAAACCACTGACGATGACGGTACTGCCATTGTCGGATGCTTCCACCCATACCGTGCAAGTGCGTTTTGATTTGCCGAATCAGAGTAAAAATATCACGCCCGGATTGTTTGCTCGTGTGAATCTCAGTTTTGTAAACGACGACAGCAATGTCGCGAGCGATAGTGCTAATCGAAGCACTGCAAACCGCTTGTTTGTGCCAGTTGGTGCCATTTTCCGCCGTGCTGAGTTGTACGCGGTGTATGTCATGAATGGACAAGGAAAAACGGTATTGCGACAAGTGAAGCCAGGACCGGTGAATGGAGTTGAACAGGAAGTATTGAGTGGACTTTCTGCAGGTGAATTGGTCGTGCGCGATCCACGTCTAGCGGCAACAATGACGACGGCAACTTCAGCAGTATCTCAATAGGAGCGAAAGATGCGTCAAATCGAAAAGACTTTAGGCGTTTCTGGTCGGATTGCTGCCTTCTTTCAAGCGTCTCAAATTACGCCGCTTTTAGCTTTAGTTGCCTTTCTACTAGGCTTGTTTGCGGTACTTGTGACTCCGCGTGAGGAAGAGCCACAGATCAATGTCACGATGGCGAATGTATTGATTCCATTTCCCGGCGCCTCAGTGAAGGACGTCGAACAAATGGTCGCTGTTCCCGCCGAGCAAGTGTTGGGCCAAATTGCCGATGTCGAGCATGTGTTCTCCGTTTCACGCCCCGGTTTAGCTATTCTGACTGTTCAATTCGAAGTGGGTGTACCTCGTACCGAAGCGCTGGTGCGCCTGTATAACACTATCCATAGTAATCGAGACTGGTTGCCCAGTAATTTGGGCACATTAGATCCTTTGGTGAAACCAAAGGGCATTGATGATGTCCCGATTGTGTCATTGACCATGTGGAGCAAACAAACAGACAAGGGTGCTGCTGATCTTGAAGCCGTAGCCCACACGATTGAAGCCGATCTGAAACGTGTGAAAGGGACACGTGAAGTAGTGACGATTGGCGGACCAGGTCGTGCAATTAACATTGAGCTTGACCCAAGTAAATTGAAAGCAAATCAGCTCACAGTGGGAGATTTACAGGCTGCCTTGCAATCAGCCAATTTGGGGCTTCCCAGCGGCGAAATGAAGTCAGGCAATCAAGCAGTAGCGATAGAAGCTGGCCCTTTTTTACGAGATGCGCAAAGTGTGGGAGAACTCGTCGTTGCCGTACGTAATAATCGCCCTGTCTTCTTGCAAGATGTCGCTCACATTGAAGATGGTGCACTACCCGCGAGCCGTTATGTGTGGCATGGCGTGACCGCAAAAGGCAATGAAAAAACAGGTGCTGAATACGCCGCTGTGACCATCGCCATCACCAAGAAACCTGGTCAAAATGCGGTAGAAGTTGCCGATGCTGTCATTGAACGTGTCAATCTGCTTAAAGGTGCGGCGATCCCTGGTGATGTTGAAGTGAGCGTAAGTCGCAACTATGGACAGACAGCCGACGATAAAGCCAAAAAGCTGATTCAAAAACTGTTGTTTGCCACCTTGTCGGTAGTGGCCTTGGTGTTCTTGGCACTTGGCCGACGTGAAGCCGCCATCGTTGGAACCGCCGTTATTCTGACCTTGACGGTGACCTTGTTTGCCTCATGGGCTTGGGGCTTTACGCTCAATCGTGTTTCTCTGTTTGCTTTGATTTTCTCGATTGGGATTCTGGTTGATGATGCGATTGTCGTGGTCGAAAACATTCATCGACACCAAGCGCTCTTTCCAGAAAAACGTTTGCACGAAATTATTCCCGGTGCGGTCGATGAAGTTGGCGGCCCAACGATACTGGCCACGTTGACGGTGATTGCCGCCTTATTGCCAATGGCTTTTGTGAGCGGCTTGATGGGCCCCTACATGAGTCCAATCCCTATTAATGCGAGTATGGGGATGTTGTTATCGCTCGCCATCGCTTTCGTGGTGACACCTTGGCTGGCGCGCTTGTGGATGAAAGAGGGACATCATGCTGAAGGTGGCTTGGTGCAAAAGATTACACCCTGGTTTGAATCAGTGTTCCGTCCGTTCTTGGATGAGGATAAGGGACAAAAGAATCGTCGTAAGTTGGGGCTGGGTATTTTTGCCTTGATCGCTTTATCCGTCTTGCTTCCAGTGATAGGCTGGGTTCAATTGAAGATGCTTCCGTTCGATAATAAGTCCGAGTTTCAGGTCATCGTCGATATGCCCGCTGGTACACCGGTTGAAAAGACAGCAACGGTGCTGCGTGAGTTGGGCGCATATCTGCAAACAGTACCTGAAGTGAGTGATTATCAAGCCTATGCAGGTACTGCAGCACCGATTAATTTTAATGGCCTGGTACGGCAGTACTATCTGCGCGCTGGTGGAGAAGTCGGTGATATTCAAGTGAATTTGGTGGATAAACACCACCGTTCCGATAAGAGTCATGTGATCGCGACGCGTGTGCGGCCGCAACTGCAAGCGATCGCCAAGAAGATCGATGCCGAAGCCAACGTAAAAGTCGTCGAGGTGCCACCAGGGCCACCTGTACTGTCGCCTATCGTGGCGGAAATCTATGGTCCTGGCGATGTAGAACGGCGTCAAGTGGCCAAACAAGTGCGTGCCGTATTCGAAAAATCTGAGGGCATTGTCGATGTGGACGATAGCAGTATCGTCCATGCACCAAGAAAACTCCTCCTTGTTGATCGAAAAAAAGCAGCGCAACTGGGAATAGGTCAAGCGCAAATCGTGAGCACTTTGCGTACAGGCTTGGCCGGTGACGCCGCCGCGTTTTTGCATGATGAAAGTAAGTATCCCGTAGCAGCGCATTTGCAATTGCCAATCGTTGAACAAGGCAACCTCGACACGCTTTTGTCACTCGGTGTACGGAACGTGCAGGGTGGCATTGTGCCTATTCGCGAACTGGTAACAGTCACTGATACTTTGCGCGAGCAACCGCTGTTCCATAAAGATGGATTGGCAGTGAATTATGTTGTCGCTGATATGGCTGGGAAACTTGATAGCCCACTCTACGGCATGTTCAAAATGCGTGCCGATATTCATAAAATCGTAACGCCTTCTGGAACCGGACTGCAAGAATACTTTATTAGCACGCCAGCTGATCCGTATCGCCAGTTCAGTTTGAAATGGGATGGAGAATGGCAAGTGACCTACGAGACTTTCCGTGATATGGGAGTGGCTTACGCGGTTGGTCTGATACTCATTTATTTACTGGTTGTTGCCCAGTTTGGCTCTTATTTAACGCCGCTCATTATTATGGCGCCGATTCCTTTGACCATTATTGGTGTTATGCCCGGGCATGCACTTCTTGGTGCGCAGTACACCGCAACGAGCATGATAGGCATGATCGCCCTCGCGGGAATTATTGTGCGCAACTCTATTTTGCTGGTGGATTTTATCCACGTTCAAGTCGCACAAGGAATCGCATTTAAAGAGGCGGTAGTGCAATCGGCGATTACCCGTGCACAGCCGATTGCGCTGACAGGGCTTGCCGCGATGATGGGCGCGTTCTTTATCTTAGATGATCCTATTTTTAATGGTTTAGCGATCTCTTTAATCTTTGGTATTTTTGTTTCAACCCTACTGACTTTAGTAGTGATTCCTCTGTTGTACTTTGTGGCCTACCGCGGCAAGTATGCAGTAAGCGCGTAAAGTTTCTGTTCAATTTTTCAGGAGAAAAACCATGACTTCATGGCAAATGGTTAGAGTCGTTGCTGGCTCATTCATTTTGGTGAGTTTGTTGCTCGGTGTGCCGGGTAGTCCGTTATTTGTGAACCACTGGTTCCTCGCATTCACCGCTTTTGTCGGGGCCAATATTTTGCAGAGTGGCTTAACGAAGTGGTACTTGATGGAGCAGATCTTACGTAAATTCGGGATGCGAGCAGGGGAGTAATCGTCTTTTTTGAGACAACTAAGGAACTTTCTAATCTAGATCGGTTCAAAATCCCCTTTCGCCAATATTCACTATGAGCGTAGTCGCTTCAGTGATATTGTGGATATTCTTTGTTCGTACTGAGAGGGGTGACTATGTTGTTAAGAAAAGTCGCGCAGGCGATTAGCCTAGCGTTTTGCGTTTCACTGAGTGCAGCCTCTGCAATTGCCGCGACCCCGGCACAAGTGCTGCCAGCACATGCTAGGTCTCAGCAAGTTTCAACACCTGCGGCTAGTTTAGGCTTTGAATTAGGCGAATGGCATGCGCGACCAGAGCAGTTGGTCGCTTATTACCAATTGTTGGCAACACAGTCAGATCGCGTTCATGTTCGGGTGGTTGGTTATACCCACGAAAAACGCCCGATTCTCAACGTCATCATTACTAGCCCCAAAAATCAAGCGCGTTTGAAAGAAATCGAAGCGGCCCGTGCGCGGGGTGACAGTGACACACCGGTGGTTGTCTATCTCGGGTATAGCGTGCATGGAAATGAGCCAAGCGGCGCCAATGCAGCGCCTGCGGTGGCTTGGCATTTGGCTAGCTCAAGCGACCCATCTGTGACCGATATGTTGGAACGGATGGTGGTGGTGATTGATCCAATGTTGAATCCAGATGGATTAGCGCGCTTTGCCTCTTGGGCCAATTCTTATCGTGGTCAAACCTTAGTGTCTGATCCAGCTACTTTGGAACACAATCAAAGCTGGCCAAGCGGTAGGGGTAATCATTACTGGTTTGACTTGAATCGTGATTGGTTATGGTTGCAGCACCCAGAATCAAAAGCCCATGTCGCCACCTTTCAACAATGGCGTCCACATGTGTTTGGCGATTTTCATGAACAAGGCACTGATGCGACTTACTTCTTCCAACCAGGAGTGCCAACGCGCACCCATCCTTTAACACCACAAAGCAATCAGGATCTCACAGTAGCGATCGCTAAATTCCATGCCAAAGCTTTGGATGCACGCGGTGAGTTTTATTTCAGTCGCGAGGGCTTCGATGATTTTTACTACGGCAAAGGTTCAACCTATCCGGATATCCAAGGCAGTGTAGGAATTTTGTTTGAACAAGCAAGTTCACGCGGTCATATTCAAGACTCGCGTAATGGCTTGATACGTTTTGAACATACCATCGCCAATCAAATTACGACTTCGCTGACTACTTTGCAAGCGGCAGATGCCATGCGTGATCAGTTGATTTCGCATCAGAAGCAATTCTTCGAGGATGCTAAGAAAGCGGCGGCAGTCGATACCAATCGCGCCATGTTGTTTGCTGCGGAGGGCAATTCAGCGCGTCTACGTGACTTCGCGTCTTTGTTACAACAACATGGCATTGCCGTGCATCAGCTGAAAACAAGTGTGACCGTGAACGGTCAGCGCTACGACGCCAATAATGCGATTGCAGTCCCTTTGCAGCAACGCCAAGCACGTTTGTTGGAAGCGATTACCGAATTGCGCACTCAATTCAAAGACAATACTTTCTATGATGTCTCTGCGTTCAGCGTGACTAAAGCTTATGATCTGGCCAGTGCTAAAACGGCAGTCGATGTCGTCGGCGATGTCTATAGTGCTAAGCCAAGCACGGCCTTGAAAGCTGAATCAAATATCGCTTATGCCTTCTCTTGGACCAATGATGATGCTGCGCCATTGTTGGCTGCCCTGAGTCAGACAGGTCTGCGTTTGCGCACCATCACTAAACCGATGCGCATACAAACAACGGAAGGCAATAAGGACCTTGGCATTGGTAGCATTATCATTCCCGTGGCGATGCAATCGGTCGCTTCTAACCGCGTTGCCGAAATCGTACGGCAGACGAGCACCAAATTTAGTGTGGAAGTGATGGCCTTGACTTCAGGTGCAGGTTTGGGTGGTATCGATCTTGGCAGTGCGAGTTTGAAGAATGTCGAACGTCCACGTGTCGCTCTGTTGGCTGGAAACGGTTTAGATTCCACATCCGTCGGCGAATTGTGGCATTGGCTGGATACGCATTTACACCTGCCGACGACACAGTTAAGCCTCGACCGCTTGTCATCAATGTCACTCGACAAATACACCCATATCGTGATGGCGGATGGTAACTACCGTTTGAGCGATGAAGCAAACAAAAACTTAGAGCGTTTCATCAAACAAGGTGGTGTTGTCATCGGTGTCGAAGGTGCGATGAAATGGGCGAGCTCACAATCCTATTTGCATACCAAATTGGTAAAAGCAGACAGTAACAAGAAAGCCGATGTTGAGGATAAGTCTGCGGATGCAAAATCTAGCGAGAAAAAGGTAAAAGAAGGTCGTCTTCCGTATAAAGACCAAGATACTAACGCAGCCAAAGAACTGGTCGCCGGTGTGATTTTCGAAGCGGATATCGATCGTAGCCATCCTTTGGCCGCAGGTATGCCTCGTGATACGGTACCGGTGTTCCGTGCTCAAGCCGATGTATTTCGCTTAGAAGGTGATCGCTATGGAACAGTTGCCGCCTACACTAGTTCTCCAGTCGTTAGTGGTTACGTATCTGAAGAAAACGCAAAGCGAATTGCAGGATCTGCTGCGTTGACAGCAGAGCGTGTTGGCAGTGGTAGCGTGATCATGGCCAGTGCTGCTTTGGGTTTTCGTAGTGGATGGATAGGCAGTCGTCGTCTGTTAGAAAATGCTTTGTTCTTTGGTAAAGCGTTTGAAAAAGCGAGAACCGATGGCAATGAGGCTGAAGAAAACTAAGAGCAGTGATGTTTGAATGAAATGCAAGAAAGTCGGCGCTGGTTCGCACAATTGAGGTGAGCCAGCGCCGCTTTTTATTGTAGAACGATATAGATAGACGGTAAGATGGGATTTATTTTCGCAATGAGTTAGTTATATGTCTCAAGAAAAATTTAAACCTATCGCAATCGCTGCGCCATCGGCGAATCCTTTGCTGTTTACAGTGAGATGCATGGTTGATCTGCAGTTGGCGACTTTGGCTAAACCTTTGCGCGAGGCATTGTCTCAGCTAGAAGGGAAGGTTATCGATATCGGCGCTGGTGAGTCACCCTGGCGAGAATGGCTGGGGCCGAAAGCCCAGTATTTTGGTTTAGACGTCCAAAGTGCCTCAGAGTATGGCATGTCTAAACAGGCTGATGTGACTTATTACGATGGTAACGTCATGCCGTTTGAGGACGCGAGTTTCGATGCAGCTTTTTGTATGGAAGTCTTGGAACATGTACCACGTCCAGAGTTTTTTGTATCGGAAATTGCTCGGATTTTGAGGAGGGATGGGACTTTGGTTCTGAGTGTACCGTGGTCTGCCCGTCGACATCACATTCCATACGATTTCCATCGCTTCACTCGTGAGCGATTAGCGCAATTATTTGCCGAACATGGATTTGAGCAAATTGAGATCCGTGAACGCGGAAATGATATCACTACCATCGCCAGCAAATTTATCGTATTGGCCATGCGATTGCTTAAGCCGAAACAAGCCTATGCTTATTTGTGGACACTGCCGCTACTATTGCTGGTAGGCCCTGTTAGCGTTGCTATGCTTGTGGCTGCGCATCTATCTTTACGTTTTTCTTGGGGCGCTGAGGAAGATCCGCTTGGCTACTTCATGATTGCCAAGCGAAGCGGAAGCTAATTGATCCTGGTTTTTGATTGCTCATAGATGTAGCCTAGTGTCCAACTGTCTTCGATCGGTTTAATTTGCCGACGATGCCCGTCGGGAAAAAATAAACCGACAAGACAAATAAGATCCCCAACCAAAATAACCAACGGTCTGGGTGCAGCGCCTGCGCTAACCATGGTAGATCGATCAAACTTTCGTTCGCTTGCGCCATCAAGGTTTTGAGATAGTTTTGTAAGACCAAGAATAGCGCCGCACCAATGATGGAGCCATAAAGGCTACCCATGCCACCGATCACGACGATTAAGAGAATATCTGTCATTACTTCAAAACTCAGCATGGTTTTAGGGCCGACGTATTTGAGCCAGAGCGCCATCATGGCGCCCGCTAGGGTTGCTAAAACAGCGGCGATACAATTGGCAGCTATTTTATACAAAAC
This sequence comes from Oxalobacteraceae bacterium, assembly GCA_947464955.1. GTDB lineage: Bacteria > Pseudomonadota > Gammaproteobacteria > Burkholderiales > Burkholderiaceae_D > Undibacterium. The sequence continues at coordinate 14,229 of CANHZI010000041.1, read as the reverse complement.
GGTACGGTAACCAATGGCTTCAGCGCGAAACTCATTCTCACGAATCGCTTGTAAGACGCGGCCGAATGGAGAATTGACAATGCGTAGCATCAACAAAAAGAGCACCACAGCGCTAAAGAAAAGTAGGTAATAGCAAATCACTTTGCCATCGATTTGACGCCCGAAAATCGGGCTTGAAAACAATTCGTATGCCGGTGAAATTAACTCGGGAACTGAGAAGGTTTTGCCGTCTTCACCGCCGGTGATATCCGATAATTGCGAAGCCAGTACCGCAAAAGAACTCGCGACAGCCAGCGTAATCATGGAGTAAAAAATGGCGCGAACGCGCAGGGCAAAGAGGCCGATAATCAAGGCCAGCGTCAGTGATAATAGTACTGCAAGCAAAGTGCCAGTGGCAGCACCCGCCCAGTTAGGATTGTCGCTTGATAAGCCTAAACTAAGGCCATAGGCGCCGATACCGAAAAACATCGTATGGGCAAATGAAACGATGCCGGTGTAACCGAGTAAAAGATCATACGACCCCACCAAGACGATATAGACGCAAATCGTGGCCGCCGTATTCAGAGGTCGTGCACCGCTGGTGATGAACGGTGCAAGGGCGAGACCAAGTACAACTGCAAGCAAGAGTAGATTGAGCAGACGGCTGTGCGGCAGGCTATTCGATAAACTACGACGACATAAGGTAGACAACATAAGTAATCCTAATTGCTTAATTTTTTCCAGGGGCATAGAGGCCTGCCGGGCGCCATACCAAGATCATGATCATCAGCAGAATGTGCGACACCAGCGCTAATTTGGGCATTAAGAAGCCCGCATAATTTGCGACCAAGGCGAGTAGTAACGAGGAAATAAAACAGCCGCCGACTGATCCCATGCCGCCGATGATGACGACAATAAAGACCGTTACCATTAATTCACCGCTCATCGCTGTTGATACGGTCTCTTTATATAAGCACCACATGACGCCGCCCAATCCCGCCAGAGCAGAACCCGCTGCAAATACTGCAATGAATAGGCGGCGAATACGATAGCCCAAAGACTCGACCATTTCTGGATTCTCGACGCCAGCCCGTATCAGCAAACCAAGCTTGGTGCGATTCAAGACATACAACATGCTGAGTAAAACGACGGTGCCGATCACAACCGCAAAGAGACGATATTTTTCGATCAGTGTTTCGCCCAGAACGATTGAACCGCGCAATACCTGTGGTAGAGGGAAGGGAATTTGTTCCGCACCCCAAATCATGGTGATCAATTGTTCGGCAACGATCATGCCGCCCATGGTGATTAAGATTTGTTTCAAATGCTGACCATACACAGGGCGAATAATCACACGTTCAAAAATAATTCCCAGGATTCCCGTGACCAGCATCGCGCCCAAAATAGCAATCGCCAATACAGCGATGTTTAAACCAATGGACTCGCTTTCCGACCAACTGAGTAAAGGCGCGACCATCATGCTAGCGATAAAGGCGCCACTGGCGATGAAGGCACCATGGGCAAAATTCATGACATCCATAAGGCCGAAGATCAGTGTTAGACCGCTGGCGATGATGAAAATCACCATGCCCATGGCAAGCCCTGCTAGTGTCAAGGTCATCCAGGTCGAGCCGCTGCCAACCAATGGCAGTGCGGCCAAGGCGATGGCTGGAATTAAGAGTAGAGGTTTGATGTCCGGTTTGGCTAATGCGAGGCTAGGCGCTGTATTAGCTTCCGCTGTCACGCTTGTATTCATTGACAGTGTTTCCTTATGCGAAAGTTGGCGCGAAAATAGCGAACGTGTTGAGCATATTTAGGGCGATCATTGGTGGCTATCCATCGAGAGACCGAGCAATCGCGTCTGCAAGTCTTGGTCTTCGGCAAGCGCTTGCATTTGCCCATGATGCACTATGCGACCATCATCCATAACAGCGACTTGGTCACCCAGTTCACGCACGAAATTGAAGTTTTGTTCGACTAAAATAATGCTTGTTTGGCTGGCTTTCAGCTCACGAAAGGCGTCCATCAAATTGTGCACGATGGCCGGGGATAGGCCCTTGCTGGGCTCGTCGACAAGCAGTAGTTCACGCGGTTCAATAATCGCGCGTGCAATTGCCACCATCTGTTTTTGACCACCAGAGAGATTGCCAGCAGGGTAGTTCCAGAATTTCTTAAGCGCAGGGAAAAAACCAAAGATCCATTCGAGTCGTGATGTATCGATAGCGCCGTTGATGGCGGCGAGGCTCAAGTTCTCTTTAACGCTCAAGGCCGAAAAGATACCCATGTTTTCGGGTACATAGGCAATTCCTCGGCGTGCAATATCTGGCGTCGCCAATGTATGGATATCTTGTTGCTTGAATTGAATTCGCCCCTGGCTCGCTTTCCATAAACCCATGATGGTGCGCAGACAGGTCGATTTGCCTGCGCCATTGCGCCCTAAGAGAACAAACAATTCACCACGAGGAATTTGCAGGTCGACGCCTTGTAAAATGTGGTATTCGCCAATGTGCGTATGCACGCCACTGAGCTGCAAGATGAAATCCTGAGGCGTGTTAGACATGATCATGCTCTCGCGTGTTGATTGCATTAGGCCTCTTACCGAGATAGGCTTGTTGGACCGCATCGGACGCCATCACCGTGCTCGGATCGCCGTCCGCCACCAGAGCTCCATCTTGCAACACAATGATGCGATCGGCGAGTGAACGCACGACATCCATTTTGTGTTCTACTAAGAGCACCGTCTTTTGCTGATTTTGTTTGATGGCTTGAATCAGATTGATAATGACAGGGACTTCATCAACGCTCATGCCTGCTGTGGGTTCATCGAACATTAAAATATCGGGCTCCAGCGCCAACATTAAGGCGACTTCGAGCTTGCGTTTATCGCCGTGCGACAAGATAGCCGTTTGCTCGTGTCGACGCTGGTAGAGAGAAACCTGCTGTAAATAAGCTTCAGCCCTTTCGATCAGTTCGGCATGATCGGACCAAATTGAAAACAAATGAAAGCCTTTTCTTGCCTTGCTTTGCGCAGCAAGTCTCACATTCTCCAACACACTCAAATGCGGAAACAGATTGGTGAGCTGAAAACCTCGGCCTATGCCCATCCTTGTTCTTGGCGCTGCACCAGTGGATGTGATGTCGCGTTCACCTAAAAAAATTTTACCTGAGCTGGCCATCAATTGGCCTGAGAGTAAATTAAAGTAAGTGGTTTTCCCAGCGCCGTTAGGGCCGACAATAACGGTCAATTCGCCCGCGTGAAAATCAGCACTCACTTGATTGACAGCGACGTGACCGCCAAAGCGTATTGTCAGATCACGCGATGATAGCGTGATAGGCTTTGGCGTCGCCGGTGCGGGTGTCGACGGTGTTGCTTGCGCTGTATGAGCGGTTGCAAATTGTGGTGCAATCATAGGTACTTCAATATCGTAGTTTCGAGTAATAGGAGCGATTTGAGAGATGTGTGCTGATATTTATCGTTTGTTTTTGACCGGAACAGGAATATCAGTCACCGGAATTTCGCGCACGAGTTCTAGCAAATCCCACTCATTTTTTTGCTCTTTCTTGATCTTGAAGTGATACATCACTTGTAAGGCTTGGTGATCTTCTTTGCGGAAATTCATCTTACCTTTGGGTGTTTCAAACTCCATACCTTCCATGGCGGCGATCAGTTTTTCTGTGTCGCTGGATTTTGCTTTGCTCAGCGCTGTGTAGACCGCGCTGGCGGCAGAGAAGCCACCTGCCGTGAACATGTCCGGCGGCGCTTTGTAGCGTTTGGTGTGTTCGGCGACAAGCCAATCGTTCATTTTGTTTTTCGGGAAATCGTAGTAGTAAAAAATAGTGCCTTGAGTTCCGGCATAAGACTTCCAAGTTTTCATCACTGGCAAGATATTGCCACCAGGGGCGAGGGCAATGCCAAAGCGTTCGGGTTTCATTTCGGCGAGTTTGCTCATAGGGTTCGGCCCAGCCCAGACGATCTGTAATATGCGCGGTTCGGGTTTGTTTTTGAGTGCTTCGAAAATACGTTGTGCCGCCGCGGTAAAGTCGGTCGTGTTTTGCGCGGCATATTCTTCGTGCACTACATTGGCTTTACTGCCGACCATCGCGAGAGACTCTTTTGCCGCTTTCACGGCGTCGCGACCAAAAGCATAGTCCTGCGCCAAGAAAGCGATACTGCCGCCGCCTTTGATCGTGCTTGCCGCCGCCAAACCATCTTGCATAGAATTGCGGCTGGTGCGGAAGATATAGCGATTCCATTTGTCGCCCGTAATCGCATCGGCAACAGCGGGCTCAACGATTAAGATTTTTTTGTACTCAGCGGCCACGGGCAACATGGCCAGCGCGGCACCGGAAGACGTGGTGCCAACCGCTAAGTCAACCTTATCGTCACCATAGGCTTCGGCTAACAAAGTACGAGCGATATCGGGTTTGCTTTGATCATCTTTGATGATGATCTTGAGCTTGCGCCCGTTGATTTCCATTTTGCCGTTGGTTAGGTATTCCAAACCCATCATAAAACCAGTCTCGGTTTCTTTTGCATACGCTTCTAACGCACCCGTCTTGCCTGTGATTAGCGCCACTTTCAGCTCTTGCGCTTGTGCGACTGATGTAGCACCGAACGTAAGCAATAGCGGTAGTGCCAATAGTGAGAGGCGTAAGCGCATGGGCATGTTCTTAGGTTTGAATGTGTTCATTTGGTCTCCTGCTAATTTTATGATCTTCAATTTTTATTGTGAGCCTGGCTTATTCAACTTCTTGTAGAAAAGCTCGTAAGGCTTCTTGGGCGCTGCTTTCAGTCAGCATTGGCGCATGGCCAATGTGTTCGACCTCAGCATAACGCAAATTCGGTGCAACTGCGCGCATATACTGTGCTTGGCTAGGTTCAATCAAGTCGGAAATGCTGCCGCGTATCAGCAAAGTTGGGCGGTTTTTAGCTAATCGCTTGAAGGCTAATTTCGACCAGAATGATTTTGCCTTGAGCTTGCCGTTTTGTAGAGGCAGCGCAATATTGGGATCGTAGCGTGGCACAAACTGGCCTACTTGGTTTTGCATAAAGGCGCGTTTGGCCCATTTCATCCATTCGGCTTGATCGTTGTTGGGGAATGCATGTTGGTTAATGTTCTTCACGTACTCGGCGGCTTCCTCCAGACTATTCAAGGCGCCGTTCTTACCTGCATATCCCGCAATTCGCTTTAAGCCTGTCTCGGACAAGATTGGGCCGACATCGTTGAGTACGGCTGCCACGATCAGTTTAAGGTCTTGCAGCGCGACCGTCATGGTTGTAATACCACCCATCGAGGTGCCAATGAAAACGGCGCGTGCGATGCCCAGACGACGCATGAGACAAGCCACATCCCTGGCATAGACCGCGGGGTTGTAATTGTCGGTATTGCTGTCATGTGCTGAGTTGCCGCGTCCGCGTACGTCGACCGCCAGAACACGACGACCTTGTGCTGCCAGCCATGGTGCGAGTTCTTCGAAGTCTGAAGAATTTCGAGTGAGTCCATGGATACAGATAATCGGACATTTCGCGATACTTCCTTGTGAAGGGTAGTCACGTGCATACAGTGCGAGGCCATCATCGCTTTGAAAATAGAGTTCGTTAAAAGTGGCCACGGCAAATATCCTGTTGGAAAAGAGATTCGGAGTAGGGGCGTATTTCGAAAGTTGACGCACAGAGGACCACCGGCCAGATCCCCCCAGAAACTGGCCGGCCCCTCACCGGAGTGCTTCCTTACAATATCGTCGAGAGCTTAGAAACGATATTCCAAAGTTGCAGTGACTGTGCGTGGGTTACCGTAGAATGCCGTTACGCTACCTTCGCCCAAAGTTGGGAAGAAATAACCAGCCACTTTGTAGCGCGCATCATTCAGATTCTTGCCATGCAAGCCGACACGCAAGTTGTTGTCGCTGCTAGTCCATACGATGCTAGCGTCCCATAAACGATAGGCTTCTTGATCCAAAACTGGGTTTGGCGTTTCGAATTGATAAGTCTTGCCGCGATGCGTCAGGCTTGTAATCAAACTCAATTTGCCGTTACGACCCATGACTGGCAGATCAAAATCATAGGTAGCGCGAATATTGCCGGAGTTACGTGGCGTGTTTTGGAATACGCGCTGCGCACTGACATCCGCGCCTGTGGCACCGATAAATTGCGTGTATTTTGCATCGATGTAGCTATACATGCCTGACAAGCGGAAGTTGTTGCTCAGTTTGGCAATTGCTTCGAGTTCCAAACCATCGATTTTGGCTTTGCCTGCATTGGTCACGACACCAGCGAAGCTATCATCTTTACCGTCACCATTGGTGTCGATAGCGATTGAGCCAGGGATTTGTACATCACGATAGTCGCTATGGAACAAGGCCGCATTGGTGAAAATACGACCGTGATCAAATTCCGACTTCAAACCTAATTCCAAAGTTTTGATGGACTCTGGTTCAAATCCTTTTTTCGCTTTGTCCAGTGACAATTTGGTACCGACGATATTCAAACGTGGATCAAAGCCGCCACCTTTAAAACCTTCAGACCAAGAAGCGTACACACTCTGTTCGGGCGTTGCTTTCCAACTTAAGGACACGCGTGGTGTGAATTTTTTGTCGGTACGATCGAGGTCGTTCTTGCTCAGATTGGTATCGGTACGGAACAGAGTAGCGCCTGGATTGCCAAGCGCTGGCGAACCCGCTGTACCAAGATAGATTTGGCGCAAGATGGCAGCTTGGCGTTGATCGACCGTATAGCGACCACCAGCAGAGAGGCTGACTGTGTCGCTCAGATCCATACTGGCATCAGCAAAAGCAGCCCATGCTTTAGTATCGACATCGCCTTCGGTGAAGGTGGATGTTCCTAATAGGCGTACATCAAATTTGTTGTACGCATTGGCATCGATGTAATAGACGCCAGCTAAACCTTGAATCGATTTTGTATTAAAGGCCAATTGAAACTCTTGGCTCGTTTGACGATTCTTGTAAATTGCAGGTACGTCAAAATCGACTTTATTCAAGGAATCAAAATCGATAGGAGCGTACGAGGTGTCGTGACGTGACGCGGTAATCGACTTAAACGTCAATTCATTGTTCAGGCGCCATTCGAGTAGGGCCGATGCGCCGCTTTGGGTGACTTGCTGTGGATGGCCGAGAACTGCATTGAGGTTGGCGCGTGAGTCATACACGTTATCGAGAATAGGCGCGTTGCTGATTTTGCCAACGGTGAGGCGATGACCATGTTTGGCATTGGAATCGTCTTGTGTGGTATCCGCAGCGATGCGAATAAACAAATCACTATTGGGTGTGAATTCCGCACTCAAACGGGCTGCAGTAATGTCTTTGTTGTAGTTGTCTTCGCCAGTCGCTAAATCTTTACCAAAACCGTTACGCGTGAATTTGGCGAGGGCGGCACCGACGCGTACCGTGTCAGAAACCGGAATGCCCGCGGTGATCATGCCATCCTTTTGACCATAGGTGCCTAGGCTTGTTTTGAGACGAACGTCAGTCGTTGGGCCGAGCTTACGCGTAATGTATTTGACAGCCCCACCTATCGTATTACGACCGTACAAAGTTCCTTGTGGGCCGCGCAAGACTTCGACACGCTCGACGTCATAGATATCAGCAACCGCACCTTGTGGGCGAGCCAAATAAATGTCATCGAGATAGATACCAACACCCGATTCAAAACCAGCGACCGGATCTTGTTGACCCACGCCGCGCATAAAAGCGGTCAGCGTGCTGTTGGTACCGCGCGAGGCAGACAAGGTTGTGCTTGGTAAGACTTGAGCGATGCTTGTGATATCAGGAATGCCATTTTTGGATAACTGGTCAGCGCCAATTTCCGTCACCGAGACCGGCACATCTTTCAACGTTTCTTCACGACGACGGGCTGTGACTGTGACGACTTTGGGTTCTGTATTGTCGGCACTTGCTTTCGCTTGATCGGAATTCTGTGCATAAGCGAACTGCACGTTCAAACCGGAAGCGGCGACAAGAGCGATGGCGGTGCGGCGGAAAAGCAAGTTGATGTTCTTTTGTGAACGCATGGTGGTCTCCATTTTATTGTTTGAAAAATGTATGCGCTCAGAGTCGCATATGGGTTCGCAGTGTGGACGCATTCAAATTGTTATGAAAGATGAGAACTTGCGCAGTCTCTGTGCATTAATGCACATGTGTCACTTAAGTTATTGATGTAAAAAGAAATTTGTTATTTTGTGGCTTGTTGTTTTATGGCTTTTTGTTGCTTTTTTCGTGTGTCTTCGTGGTAAATTGGCGGCATTCTTGAATTGATTGAGTTTTGATGCACAAGGTAAAAACATGACGACCCTGCCTGAATGGACGGATTTGCGCTTCTTTCTAGAGTTGGCGCGCTCTGGCACTTTGTCGGGGACTTCTCGGCGTTTGTCGGTGGAACATACAACGGTGGCAAGGCGTATCGACAGATTGGAGCAACAGCTCGGGACCACTTTATTTGATCGTAGTCGCGAGGGTTATCAATTAACTGAAATGGGCTTGAGCCTCTTACCACATGCCGAAGCAATGGAAAGCGCTGCTTTGGCAGCGACTGAACAATTGGCGGGCATTCAAGTGTCGGCGCGGGGGCTGGTGCGGCTAGGCGCGCCGGAGATTTTCGGTACTCAAGTGGTAGCACCGATGTTGGTCGGTTTATTAAATGAACATCCTGACTTGAATATTGATCTCTTGCTGCTGCCACGCTTTGCGAATTTGGCCAATCGTGAAGCTGATATTGGTGTGATGCTTGATCCTCCCAGTACCGGGCGTTACATGGTGACGAAGTTGGCGACCTTTCGCCTCTACCTCTATGGTTCTAAGGAGTACTTAGCACGCCATCCACCGATTCGTGAGCATGCTGATATTGCCAATCATGAGTTTGTCGATTATGTGCAAGACCGATTGGCAAGTAGCGAATTGAATTTCTTTGAAGAGCTAGGATTTACGCCGCGTCGCCGTTTATGCTGTACCGGCATGATGGCGCAATGCGAGGCAGCCGCCATGGGCTTGGGATTAGTTTTAGCGCCTCCGTACGCCGTACGCAATCATCATAATTTGGTGCCGGTGTTGGAAGACCGCTTCCACGCTGAACGTTCTTTCTGGCTGGTCGCACCAGTGGATCTCTATCGTTTGCAGCGTGTGCGGGTGGTGTGGAACCTATTGCGTGAATATTCCGAACGCAATTCACCTTTGTTTAAAAACGACGACAAGTTAATCGAATTTTCTCGCACCAAGACTAGCTTTGAATGAGACCGCAGTCGATAGCTTATTTGACAGCTGTAGCATCAAAATGCGGGTTTTCGATAATGCTGAAGCGGTTGCCAAAAGGGTCGCGGACTGCCGCCACTTTAATGCCGCCGCCGACTTCCGTCACTGCTTCAAGCTCGCTGGCGCCTAGGCTCAACAATTTTTGCATCGCTGCTTCCGCATTGGCGACGCCCCATAAAGCCTGGCAGCCGTCGACGCCCGCGATACCATCCGGAATTAAGCCAAGTTCAAAGCCGCCGACGGCAAAACCAACGTAATAGGGCTCATCGAAATAAGCTGCAACGCCCAGTACTGCGCTATACCAAGTTTTGGCGGCGCTGAGATCATTGACGGGATAAATACTAGTGCGTAGACCGAGAATCATGAAAACGTTCTTTCGATGAGGATGAGACAACAGGGGGTGTCACTCTTTGGCGTCGAAGCCGATTGCTTTGAGCATGTCGACCACTTTGACACGAGTAATTGGTTTCTCAAAGGTAGCACGCACCTTGATGCCTTGAATGCGAGCGAGCTTTTCGGCCAAATTGAGCACCGGGCCGCTGTAATTCGACAAGTTCCAATGTGGATCTTTAGGCGGTGTTAAATTATGACCTGACATAATCAAGACTTCGGCTTGGCAGGCTTCGCGCGATAGATGGCTCAGTAATTCCATGCCACCGAGTTGCGGCATGCACAAATCACAGATAATCAGGTTGGGTTTTGGGCTCGCTTGCTTGAATAACTTCAGCCCTTCCATACCATTGCGGGCAAGGACGACCGTGGCGGCGCCAAGGTCGAGCAAGGTATCCTTCATCAGATCGAGCAAAAACTCGTCATCGTCCACTAACAAAATGTGTAGTGGATTGGGGTTTGCTGCTAAGGCTTGAGTTTGCGGCATAATCATCGCTTCGGAGTGAAACGTCGCGTCATTAGGTGCAAGAGAGTATAGCGAAAAAATTATGACATCTGTGTTGCAAAGATGAAATAAACACGAATATTCGCAAGCACGCCACAGTTCATTTCGTGATTCACTTCGCGGTTCACTTCAACTTCATGCAAAATATGAAGCAAGATTGCTAAGTTACGCAAATATAACGGATAAACGATTCATGCAAAATCAGACTGAACGCTTCGCTGCGGCAAAATATATTAAAGAAATAGGGCGCGGCAAAGAAGGGGCGCGCAGCATGTCTGAAGAGCAAGCCCAAGAACTTTATGCTGCGATGTTAGACGGCCGCGTATCCGATCTCGAGATGGGCGGCATTTTATTGGCGATGCGTATTAAGGGCGAAACTATCGATGAAATTCATGGTTTTTTGGCAGCAGCAGAAGGCCGTATGCAATTACTCGAGGCACCAAGAAACAGTGAATATGCGCCGGTAATTATTCCTAGCTATAACGGGGCCCGCAAAAGACCAAACTTAACGCCATTGCTGGCGATGTTGTTAGCGCGTCAAGGTGTGCCTGTGTTATTGCATGGTGTGAAGGCAGATGTAGGGCGTGTTGCGAGCGCGGATATTTGGCGTGCGATGGATCTGAAGTTTGCTGAGAGTGCTGATGAAGCAAATCAGCAATTAGAGAAAGAAGGCTTGTCCTTCATCACGATCGACATCTTGGCACCAGCGATGCATCGTCTGCTTGAAATGCGGCGGGTGTTAGGTTTGCGTAATTCAACGCACACCTTAGTGAAAGTGCTACAGCCCTTCATCCAGCCTGCGTTGCGTTTGACTTCCTATACGCATCCCGAGTATCAGGTAATGCTAGATGATTACTTCACCCAGAAATTGCGCGCGCAGCGCGGCGCGGCATTCTTGATGCGCGGTACCGAAGGGGAAACTGTCGCGAGCACAGGGCGGGCACAACAAATTACCGCGTATTTTGAGGGCGAGTCTTCGATCGTACAAGAGCAAGTGTCTCAATTATCGTCAGAGCCAGAAGATCTGCCCGAGGGCATCGATGCTGAATCAACTGCGCGTTGGACTTTGGAGCTTGTTCGTGGTGAGCGCCCAATACCGCAAAATATTGCGAATCAAGTCGATCTGATTATGAAAGCAGCGAAAGCCATTAAGCAGCAGGCAAATTGAATTACAATGCGCAGCTTATTTTAAGGCGGGATAGCGATGGCACACGATAAACAAACGAGCCAGTATGACGTGGTGGTGATTGGCGCTGGGGCCGCGGGTATGATGTGCGCCTCGGTGGCTGGCCAGCGCGGAAGGCGTGTGCTGGTGATCGATCATGCTACTAAGCTCGCCGAGAAAATCCGGATCTCCGGCGGCGGTCGCTGTAATTTCACCAATTTACATGCGGGGCCGAACAACTTTTTATCTGAGAATCCGCACTTTTGTAAAAGCGCTTTGTCGCGTTACACCCCGCAAGATTTCCTCAATCTCATTAAGCGCTATAAGATTGCTTTCCACGAGAAGCATAAAGGGCAATTGTTCTGCGATGAAAGTGCAGAAGATATCATCCGTATGCTGAAAGCGGAATGCGACCTGGGAAAAGTCCAATGGCGTATGCCTTGCAGTGTGTCTGATATCGCGTCCGATGAACAAGGGTTCTTGCTGCAAACAGAACAAGGAGCGGTCGTTGCGCAAAGTGTGGTGATTGCGACTGGGGGCTTATCGATCCCGAAGATTGGTGCGACCGACTTTTCCTATCGCGTGGCGAAACAATTTAATTTGAAAATTGTCGAACCGCGCCCAGCACTTGTGCCTTTGACCTTTGATGCCACAAGTTGGGAGCCCTTCGTGCCGCTTTCTGGCATTTCCCTCGAAGTTGATATCGAGACTGGTAGTAAGAAGGATAAAGCCGTTTTCCGCGAAGACCTGCTATTTACGCACCGCGGTTTATCCGGGCCTGCGGTTTTGCAGATTTCAAGTTTTTGGCAAAGTGGACAAGCGATACGGGTCAATCTTTTGCCGGAAGTCGATTTAGCGCAAGAGTTGGTTGATTCTAAAACGAGTACGAAGAAGAATTTGGCGAATTATTTGGCCAGCTATCTGCCAGCGCGCTTAGTCGATGGTTTGTTGTTGGCCCATGGTTTTGATGGCAATTTAAAAATCGCCGACATGCAAGATAAGCGCCTTCGTTTATTGGGGGAACGTATTAATCGTTGGGAGCTTATCCCCAATGGTTCAGAAGGTTATCGCAAGGCTGAAGTGACGCGCGGCGGCGTTGATACGCGTGAGTTGTCGCAGCAGACGATGGAAGTTAAGCAGGTTCCGGGGCTGTATTTTGTCGGCGAGGCAGTTGATGTCACTGGGTGGTTGGGCGGTTTCAACTTCCAATGGGCGTGGGCGTCGGGCGTGGCTGCGGGGCAGGCAGTATAGTAATTCGACGGTTCATTGTGAGCTTAGCTAAAACGATAATGTTTTTTTAATATCAGCTGTCTTTTTTTGCGTAAGATTTCATCAGTTAGCTTCCAAAATCAAAAAAATCCTGTTATGATCTCGGTCTTCCTATAAATTTTTACTTGGTTCCGAACTTAAATGACCACAATTCGCCTTAAAGAAAACGAGCCGTTCGAAGTCGCCATGCGTCGCTTCAAGCGCACCATCGAAAAGACCGGTCTGTTGACCGAATTGCGCGCTCGCGAGTTTTATGAAAAACCAACTGCAGAACGCAAACGTCGTTTAGCAGCTGCTGTTAAACGTCACTACAAACGTATTCGTAGTCAGCAATTGCCTAAGAAGATGTATTAATTCTGTTAGGCATTGAGTGAGCAATTACTTGATGTCGACAGCTTTAAACTGTTCAAGGTTTGCATGCCCGCTCCGGTGTTCCGCAGCGGGCTTTGTTATTTTCTATGTTGCCCTTTAATTTTGTATTGAGGGCTTGTGTAAGTGTGACTTAATCACGACATATTGTTATGTGTAGCTCGAGAGTGGTGAATTCAAACAATAGTCAGTGGCAAGTCTGCATTAGACCCAATTTTATCCAGGAGTAGATATGAGCTTAAAAGACCAAATTACCGAAGACATGAAATCGGCAATGCGTGCAAAAGATACCGCCAAGCTCAGTGCGATTCGCTTAATTACTGCAGCGATGAAGCAAAAAGAAGTCGATGAACGCGTAGAGTTAAACGACGCCATGGTGTTGGCCATCATTGAAAAAATGATTAAACAACGCAAAGATTCCATCACGCAATTTGAAGCAGGTGGTCGCCAAGACTTGGCTGATATTGAAAAAGGCGAATTAGCCATTCTTTCGGCTTACATGCCAGCTGGTTTGACCGATGCTGAAATCCAAGCGGCCGTTAGTGAAGCTGTGGTTGAAACTGGTGCTGCTGGTCCGCAAGATATGGGTAAGCTGATGGGTGTATTGAAACCAAAATTGGCAGGTCGTGCTGACATGACTGTGGTTTCCGCGATGGTGAAAGCAGCTCTCGCAAAGTAATCTTATTTGCTAGAACGCGCAGCAATGGTGTGCGGCCCCTCAAACAGGGAGCCGCTTGATTCTATTTGTTTAGGCTTACGCTGTGATACCTCAAAGTTTTATTCAAGATTTACTGGCCCGTGTTGATATCGTTGATGTCGTGGGCAAGTACGTTCAGTTGAAAAAGGGCGGCGCAAACTATATGGGTTTGTGCCCCTTTCACAATGAAAAATCCCCTAGTTTTACGGTAAGCCCAACTAAGCAGTTTTATCATTGTTTTGGTTGCGGGGCGCATGGTACTTCGATCGGCTTCCTGATGGAATATTCGGGCATGAGCTTTGTTGATGCGGTCAAAGATTTGGCGCTCAATAATGGCATGATCGTCCCCGACGATGACAAGATGCTGCCCGCACAACGCGCAGAGCACACGGCGAAGACGTTGGCGCTGAGCGATGTGATGACCAAGGCCTGCGACTATTATCGTCAACAATTGCGGTCGGCTGATCGCGCGATTCAATATCTTAAAGGCCGTGGCGTTACCGGAGAGATCGCGGCTCGCTTTGGTCTTGGTTATTCACCGGACGCTTGGGATAGTTTGCGCTCGGTCTTTTCTGATTATCAGGCCCCAGCCTT
>CANHZI010000040.1 GCA_947464955.1 Oxalobacteraceae bacterium | reverse complement strand
AAGCCGGCCCTCGACTCTTGATCAGCGGTGCGGTGCACGGCGACGAGACTTGCGGTACGCAGGCCATTCGTCGCATCATTCAAGAATTCGAAAGTGGGGCGTTATTGTTAAAGTGCGGGCTAGTGACTTTCGTCCCCGTCACCAACGCTAAGGCCTACGCCCAGCAATCTCGTTTTGGTGATCGTAATCTGAATCGTTGTTTGCAACCGACCACCGAAGTACTGGAGTTTGAAGATGCAGTAGCGAATTGGTTATGCCCACTGATGGCGCAGCATGAAATTCTGCTTGATCTGCATTCTTTCCGTGATGCGGGCCAAGCCTTTGCGATGATGGGGCCTGAAGATAATCAAGGTACGATCGAACCTTTCACTCAAGCCCGCGAAGAAGAAGCCTTTGCACTGTGCCTTGGTGTTCAACGTTATGTCGATGGTTGGCTAGGAACCTATAGCCGATGGCTCAGCACCCATGGCAAAAGCGACCAATGGAAATTTGGTGTTGGCACGACGGAATACATGCGCTCCGTTGGTGGCCGTGCTTTGACTTTGGAATGCGGTTCCCATCTCGACCCACATGCGCCAGAAGTCGCCTATCGCGCGATTCGCAATGCGCTACACCACTATGGCCTACTCGACTTTGCACAAGCCACAGATATCACGGCAGCGCGCGCACAAGCGGAAATGCTAAGCCTCTATCACGTGGTCGATCGCCTACACGAGAACGATGAATTCAGTCGCGATTGGCGTAGTTTTGACGCCTTAAAAGCAGGCGACCAAATCGGCACTCGCGCTGACGGCACGGCGGTGTTGGCGGAGATTGATGGCTACATCGTGTTCCCTGATACACATGCACAAGTGGGGACGGAATGGTTTTATTTGGCGCGGCGGACGGAGCGATTGCGAAAGACAAAAAAGACAGATATTTAAGCGCTTAATTTTATGTGAGACTGACACGAAACAGGCACAAGTGTTGTTGTATTCTCCTTTCCTTCTATCTTGTAGTGCGACACTTTGCAGATACTTATGAAAAAAAAGTTTTTGAGTAAAAAAATATTTTGGTTAGTAGTTTTGCAGATATACATAATTCTTGGGGCGTATTATTTCTTTTTTATGGGGAAAATACATTTCAAGGAAGAAGTTCGATTAGCAAATGGGAAAATTATTGTCATCGAAAGGAAGATTGAGACTTCTTCATATGGTGAAATTGGTGGTCCGGGTGGTTGGGACATGGTCTCCAATTCATTAGAGCTTATTGAACAGACATCCACAAAAACTCAATTGGTTTGGGAAACTCACAAGAAACTCTCGCCAGTTTTGCTTGATTGGGATGAGGATTCCCAAGAGTGGTATCTCATTCTTGTCTTTAGGACTTGCAAAGAGTTCTTTGATCATGGGCGCCCTGAGTACGCCTATGTTGAGCAACGTTACCGAGATGGGCAATGGCGTGAGGTTCCAATCGCTTATTCGAGATTTGGGCGTAAAGCCAATCTCTTTTCTGCAATCAGAACGGATGATAGCGGTCTAATCGATTTGAAAACAAAAGAGCAGCGTATGAGTGAAGTCGGAATTGATCCGGGCTACGTGCATATTCTTTCAAAGTATTCGCTTTGCGACTAAAAATTTCTAATTTGTGTTAATTGCTTGCTTGACATCCTCGATTCACACAGATCTAAGGATCGAAACTTTTAAATCTGCGGCAACCCACTCACCGCCACTTCTTTCAAACGCTTTCGTGCCTGATCATAGTGCGGATAAATCCGTCCTACCGTGGCCCAGAACGCAGGGCTGTGATTCATTTCTATGCGGTGCGCAAGTTCGTGGGCGATGACGTAGTCGATGAGATCGGGGTCTAGGTGAACTAAGCGCCAGTTTAGGCGGATCACGCCATTGGAGGTGCATGAGCCCCAGCGCGTGCCTGCCGAGCTCAGTTGCATGTGTTTGTAATCAACGCCGAGTTCTTGCGCGAGTTCTGGCATGCGCTGACTAAAGATGAGTTTCGCTTGTTGTTGCAGCCACGCTTTTAATCGTGTTCGGCACATGGATTCGTGCAGTGGATCTTCTGGCTCGACGGGCAGTTGTATCAGCAATTCGGTATTCGCCTGATCCAGCGTGATCTTGCTGCGACCGAGTTCAAAGCGCAGACGAAAAGCATCGCCCAGCAATTGAATAGTCGCGCCGTCTTCGAAACGCAGTTGTGCGGCTTGTTTTTGACTTTGCTGTTCGCGTTTCGCGCGCAAGTGCTTCAAAATCCATTCTTGTTTTTCGATGATCGCTTGTTCGATGTCGAGTAGCGTCACCCATTTTGGTGCTGTGATGCGTAGGCCATCATCACCGATCAAGAAACCAATGCTGCGGCGTTTGGAACGACGTAGTGTGTATTCCAAGACGACCTCGCCAAGTAAAATCTGACGTAGCTTGGTCCCCGATTCTTGATGCGGTGGATTGCTTGGGTTTTTGCTAGGTGAGCTTGAGGGAGATGGCGTCGAGGCTGGTGCAGCAACCCTTTCGACCGCAAACAAATCCCCAAACAAATCTAACTGCAAGGCGCGTTGCAGGTTTTGTAGGAAAGACGGTTTGTTTGATGCCATGAGAAGAGGGTGCTGATTTGTTTAAACGGAGTTCAGCACATCATAGCAAATTCTGGAAAAGACTGTGATGATGCAGCTCAGAGTGGCGGAAAGATTGGGCCGCTGTTGCTTACCCTTGTTTTTGAGGCGTCATCCCTGCGCAGGCAGGGATCCAGAGACTTTTCGTATTTAAGCCGCTGGATTCCCGCCTGCGCGGGAATGACGTTACTGAGTTTGAAGAGGTTACGGAAATGAATGTAATCATTGCGTTGTGAGGATGCGCTTATTTACTCACTCACTTATTTCCTCATTAGATTACTTAGTCACTTATACACATCAGGTGAAATGACGCGCATTTCAGCTTCTATCCACTCTTCTACTTTTGCCATCATTTCGGTCGCATTCATATTGCCTGGTTCGATGGGTTTGCCAACAGAAACTGTAATCGTACCTGGGCGCTTAATGAAGGAATTCTTTGGCCAGCATTCGCCAGAATTTAAGGCAATCGGAATGACCGGTGTGTTGGTTTCAATCGCTAAACGAGTGCCACCGCCTTTGTAATTACCTTTTTCGCCAACCGGAATACGCGTACCTTCTGGGAACATAATTACCCATTGTCCATCAGCCAAGCGTTGGCCGCCAATTTTAACGACTTGGGCAAATGCATCTTTACCTTTGTTGCGATCAATGGGAATCATCTTCATCAAGGCAATCGCCCAACCGAAGAAAGGAATGTACAGAATCGATTTCTTGAAGACAAACACCAAAGGGCGTGGCGTTGCCATGAGCAGGAAGATGGTTTCCCAAGCAGATTGGTGCTTAGACAAAACAATCACCGGACCATCAGGAAAGTTTTCAAAACCGCGTGTTTCGTAACGAATGCCGCAAATAACTTTTGCCGCCCAAATGATAAAAACATTCCAACGTGCGGTGGCCCAATAGCGCTGGTTGTAAGGGAGCGGCGCAAATAGGAAGCAAATCGGCGCCCAAATGACGGTCGCGAGGGCTATTACGAGTGCAAAGATCAAGGAGCGGATAAAACAAAATGCTGAAAACATGGTATTCCTGAATTTCTAAAAATAATTTTTGTTAATACTCAATACTCAATACTTAATACTCAACAAGCTCAAGCAAAAAAACTTTATTCGTTCGCTGCAGCCTCAGTGCTGAGCAGGGCATCGACCATCGCCGCTAAATCTGAATGAATTTGCGAACCTGGTGGCAAGCCGCCTTTATCCATCGTGCCTTGGCCCTTACCTGTGAGTACCAAGTTCGGCAAACAACCGACGACAAAACCCGATTGCAGGTCACGCAAAGAATCGCCTACGCAGTGCACACCTTTGAGCGATACATTGTAGCGACGCGCGATCTCATTGAGCATGCCAGGCTTAGGTTTGCGGCAATCGCAATTATCGTCTGCGCTATGCGGGCAGAAAAATACAGCATCGATATTGCCACCAACTTGCTCAACTGTCGCGTGCATCTTTTGATGTATCGCATTTAAAGTCGACATACTGAACAATTTACGCGAAACGCCCGATTGATTCGTCGCTACCACCACCGTATAACCGGCTTGATTCAAGCGTGCGATCGCTTGCGCAGAACCAGGAATCACATGCCATTCATCAGGTGATTTGATGAAAGCATCGGAATCATGATTAATGACGCCATCGCGGTCGAGGATGATGAGTTTGGGTGGTGTCATCGTGGTTTCCTAATCATTTTTATCCCCCTTCGCTTGCGGGAGAGGGGATTGTTACGGCTCCATTATTTTCGGTATTGCTGAAAGGGTGGAGCCGCGCGGGTTGCACCCGCCCTACATTATTTTCTTTTATGCCGCCAACTTAGAAATATCCGCCACTTGGTTCAACATGCCATGCAAAGATGCCAGCAAAGCTAAACGATTATTACGCAAGGCTAAATCTTCGGCGTTGACCATCACGTCATTGAAGAAAGCGTCGACACCTTCACGCAAGGCCGCCAAAGTTTTCAAGGCGCCTGTGAAGTCGCCAGCGGCGTAAGCGGAGTCTACACTTGGCTTCACATCAACCATGGCTTTGTAGAGCGCTTGTTCAGCTGCTTCTTGCAAGAGACTAGGATTGATCTCGCCTGGTGTGCCTTCAGCTTTTTTCAGGATGTTGGTAATACGTTTGTTCGCTGCCGCTAGAGATGCTGATTCTGGCAATGCTGCAAAACTCTGTACTGCTTGTAGACGCTCCACGATGTTATCCAAAGTATCTGGATTTTGTGCGACCACTGCTTCTACTTCACTTTGTGAGAAACCGCGATCACGCAATTGGCCGCGTAAGCGGTCATACAAGAACGCCAATACGTCGGCGCTTGGGTCTTTGAAATTGGCGTTGCCTGCGAACAGTGTCGTTGCTGCCGAGATTAAGGCTTGCAAAGAAATCGCTAAGCGCTTTTCGACCAACATGCGCAAGATGCCTAGCGCGTGACGACGTAAGGCGAATGGGTCTTTGTCGCCCGTTGGCTGCAAACCGATGCCCCAGATACCGACCAGAGTTTCGAGCTTGTCGGCGAGTGCAACGGCAGTACCTGTCGCTGTTGCTGGCAAAGCATCGCCCGCGAAACGAGGTTGATAGTGTTCGGATGCGGCAGCAGCCACGTCAGCGTGTTCGCCATCGTGCGTCGCATAGTAAGTGCCCATAATGCCTTGCAGTTCTGGGAACTCACCGACCATGTCGGTCAACAAGTCAGCTTTCGCCAATAAGGCACCGCGTTCCGCTAAGGCGACATCAGCACCTAACAATTGCGCGATATTGCCCGCCAAAGTTTTGACGCGCTGTGTGCGCTCTGCTTGGCTACCGAGTTTGTTGTGGTAGACCACGTTCGCTAACAATGGCAAACGATCGGCCAAGGATTTCTTTTTATCTTGTTCGAAGAAGAACTTCGCATCGGACAAACGTGGACGCACGACGCGCTCATTACCTTGAATGATGTGTTCAGGTGTGTCTGTCGCTAAGTTGGAGACGATCAAAAAGCGTGAACGTAATCTGCCCGCAGCATCAGTCACAGCGAAATACTTTTGATTGGTTTGCATCGTCAGAATCAAACATTCTTGCGGCACAGCCAAGAATTCTTGTTCGAAATGGCATTCATAGACCACTGGCCATTCGACCAAAGCCGCCACTTCATCCAGTAAAGATTCTGGCATCAAGACCTGATCGCCATTCGCTTTCGCGAGCAAAGCTTGGCGAATTTGTTCTTTACGTTCTGTGACGTTGGCCGTCACTTTGCCTTCTTCTTTCAACGCACGGTTATAGTCATCAGCATGATTGATCGTGACTTGACCCGCGGACAAGAAGCGGTGACCTTGGGTGATGCGGTCTGCTGTCAAGCCAAGTGCAGTGAGCGGAATGATGTCGCTGCCGTGCAAAGCGATAATGCTATGCACAGGGCGTACAAAATGCACAGTCTCGCCATCAGGGCGTTGATAGCTCATGACTTTTGGAATTGGCAATTTGCTGATGGATTCTTCTAGTGCTAATTGCAAGCTACCAGCCAATGCAGTACCTGGTGCCGTGTAGCTATAGAAGAAGCTTTCTGCTTTGCCATCGACGGCACGTTCCAAGTCAGAAACTTGTAAGTTAGGGAAACCTAATGCGGCGAGTTTCTTGGCGAGCGGTGCGGTTGCGTTTCCATTGGCATCGATCGCGACAGACACTGGCAACACTTTTTCGCGCATTTGTTTGTCAGGTGATGTGCCGCGCACATTGCTGATGCTGACTGCCAAACGGCGTGGTGAGGCAAAACTCGTCGCAACGGAATCGGCTTCCAAAAAATCACGTGATTTCAAGCCGTTGACGATGCCAGCAGCAAAAGCTTCGCCCAATTTCGCTAAGGCTTTTGGTGGTAATTCTTCTGTGAATAATTCTACTAATAGTGTTTGATTCATGTTGATCTCAATTCTGTTCGTCTATTCTGGCTTAAGCGACTTCTGAAGCGACAGCTGCAGCTACAGGTGCTGGCTTGTGCTTGTCATCTGCTGCGCACATAGGGAAGCCCAACGCTTCTCGTGATGCGTAGTAAGCTGCAGCAACAGCGCGTGACAAGTTACGAATGCGGCCGATATAAGCTGCGCGCTCAGTAACGGAGATCGCACCGCGAGCGTCCAACAAGTTGAAGGTATGCGCTGCTTTCAAGATCATTTCGTAAGCAGGCAAAGCCAAGGATTTTTCTGTGACTTCGAGTAAGCGTTTTGCTTCGGCTTCGTAGTTGGTGAATAAAGAGAACAAAAAGTCGGTGTTTGAATATTCAAAATTGAAGGTCGATTGCTCGACTTCGTTTTGATGGAAAACGTCACCGTAAGACAAACGCACGGTCTTGCCATTTTCTTCGCGTTCAGTCCACACCAAGTCATAAACGTTCTCTACACCTTGCAAATACATGGCCAAACGTTCAATACCGTACGTAATTTCGCCGAGAATTGGCTTGCAGTCGATACCGCCCACTTGCTGGAAGTAAGTGAATTGTGTCACTTCCATGCCATTCAACCAGACTTCCCAGCCCAAGCCCCAAGCACCCAGAGTTGGATTTTCCCAGTCATCTTCAACGAAGCGAATATCATTTTGTTGCAAGTCGAGACCCAAGGCTTTCAAGGAACCCAAATACAAGTCCAAAATATTTTCTGGTGCCGGTTTCAACACCACTTGGTATTGATAGTAATGCTGTAGACGATTCGGGTTTTCACCATAGCGGCCATCTTTCGGGCGGCGGGATGGTTGCACATAGGCAGCGCGCCAAGGCTCAGGACCAATCGCACGTAAGAAAGTGCCCGTATGCGAAGTGCCGGCGCCGACTTCCATATCGATAGGTTGCAATAATGCGCAGCCTTGTTTGTCCCAATAATCTTGTAAGGTCAAAATAATTTGTTGAAATGTGAGCATAGCTCTTCTGCCTTTGTGCTGTTGTTGGCTTCAAAAAATGAGGCATTTAGCCTCAGAAGCACGTGATTTTTCAAACCTTCCATTTTAAAGCCTTTTGGGTGCAAACGGGGTCTGGAGCTTAGCTTTTCGCCACGTTTTCGAGATAATCGACTAGTTTTCTCGACAATAAATTTTGCTTATAGGGACGAGAGTAGCTTTTTTGTAATTTTTTGCGGTTGTGGCTGCTATGATGAAGGGAATTCTTGTTTCCATTTTTGAAGCGCTTAGCGAGGAAAAAATGAAGTTAATCTCATTAAAAAGGGGCTTGCTGCTTGAGAGCAAATTCCTACAGAAAACACTGATGACCATGCTGACGACCAGTGCGATGTGCGTGGCTTTACATGGGCATGCCCAGAGCACAGAGCCAAGGCTGGAGATCAAACAGGGGGCTCAGACACAAAATTGGAGTCGATCTGCATTGTTGGCGCAAGCGCAGACGATCACCATTGCGCATGACTCTGCATATAAGCGGCGCATGCAATATCAAGCGATCCCTATCCAGAAGCTTATGCCTAATGCCGCCCAATATGAGGCAATACAATTTGTCGCCAGTGATGGTTTCGTTGCCAATATTGCCGGTAATGATGTGGCAGGAAAAGGGCAGGCTTATATTGCGATTGAGCCTGAACAACAGCCTTGGCCGCCAATTGATGCGAATAATCCGCAGAAAACCGCAAGTGCTGGGCCTTTCTATTTGGTTTGGCTCAGCCCAGAAGCTGGAAAAATCAGCGGTGAACAATGGCCTTATCAGGTCGTGAAAATTAGCGTTGAGCAGCCGCTGACGCAGCGTTTCCCGCAAATGCTTCCGAAACCGTCGTCATCGGCAACTTATGCTCAGGCCTTAAAAGGCTTGCAGGTCTACGTTAAGAATTGTGCGGTTTGTCATACCTTGAACGGTGGAGGGGATGCGGCGATTGGTCCAGACTTGAATCAACCCTATAGCCCGACCGCTTATTTTCAAGAGAAGTTTCTGCGTAAGTTGATACGCCAGCCTTCGTCCGTCAGAGCTTGGAAAACTTCACTGATGCCCGGCTTTGATGAAAAGGCGATTAGCCCAGCACAGCTTGATGATTTGTTGGTGTATTTGAGGCATATGGCAGCCGCCAAGTAGCAATATTCCCTCGGTTTTCTGAGTAATTGACGCTTTACACCGCGTTTTTTGCAGTTTGTCGCAAGTCGCTGGAAGCAGGGCTGGGCATTCTCTACACTGCAGTCATCGGGAAAGCGCAAACAAATGAACAGCGATCCCACTACTCAGTTCATCAATCAGATAAAGGGGAATATCATGAATGCAAATAAACGTAATATCTTCATCGGCTTCGCAGTTTTGTTCGCGTTGTTATTGTTAGGCTTATTCGCCACAGGCGGTTCACATATCGTCATCGACGGTGAAGAGATTGGCGATATCGGTGGAGTGGCAGGTTTCTTGATCGCTGCAGTGGTTGCTTTTATTGGTATTGTCTTGGCTTTAAGTGTGACTGGTATCGTGTTAGTGGGTGTGGCTTTGTTGCTGGTCGTCGTCTTGGCAATGGTGTTGGGCTCTTTCGCCTTGGCTGCTTTACCACTGTTGTTGCCTTTCTTGGTTATCTACGCGATTTACTGCTTGTTCAGAACAAAAAACAAAGTTGCATAATTACGCTGAACATTTGCCCTAGATTACTCACCGCGCAGCCCAGCTGGCGGTGAGCTAGGGTTCATAATCCCAATATTTTTGCCGGAAGAATGAAATCATGAAATCCACATTTACACGTTGCCGTTTAATGCTTGCTAGTGTTGCTGGTTTGGCCAGTCTGAGTATGCTCAGCTTACCTGCTAGTGCCGAATGGCTGGGAAGTTGGGGTAGATCCGTAGAAGGTTCAGGCAAAGTCATTAAACAAGAGTTTGCAGTGAAGGACTTTCGTTCTGTTGCGATCGCGGTACCAGCCAAGGTCGAATTAAAGCAAGGTGATGTTGAGGGTGTGCAAGTCGAAACCGATGACAATATTCAAGCTATGCTTGACGTGGTAGTCGAAGGCAATACCCTGAAGATTCGTACGAAAGAAAAGAATGTGTATCCCAAAACACGTACTTTTAATGTCGTGGTCAACGTCAAGAAAATCGATGATCTTGCTTTAGAAAGTTCGGGTAAGGTAAGTAGCGCCAAGATTGTGGCAACCGACCTGAAAATTCGCGTCGGTGGTTCCGGAGATATTCAAATTCAAGACCTGAAGGCAGATACACTGCGGGCTACGATAGGTGGTAGCGGTAGTTTTTCTGCCGCTGGTAGCGTGTCTCAAATTTCAGGCTCGATCGGTGGTTCTGGTGAGCTCAGTATGGGCAAATTGGCGGCGCGCGATGTGCGAATTAATATTGGCGGCAGTGGTAGCGTCGAAACCTGGGCGAGCGACAACTTGAACGTGAGTATTGGTGGCTCCGGTAGCGTGAATTATTATGGCGATCCACGTGTCACGAAAAATATCGGTGGTAGTGGTAATGTGACCCGCAAAGGCAGCGCCCCTTAAGCTTGCATTTGCGATTAAGAAAGCGACCTGTCCCCGGTCGCTTTTTTCTTTTCGGCTTCATGTTTTCGCTAATGCAGGATCCTCGGCGGTGGACATGCCTGATTGCGCTTTCCTAAGCGCTTCTCTATGATGTCGCTATGTTAATCGCGATATCCTCTCTTTCCTCTCTATTCTTGCCGGAACCTGCTTTATGTTTAAGCAGGACACTTGATCGGTGCGGTCATGGCTGAATCGAATACCTTGATCGACAGCTTTCTGAGTGCGCTGCATTTGCTTCTAAATGGTGATGCAGTCTTGTGGCAAATCGTTGGCTTGTCGGTTCGGACCTCCCTCATTGCACTGCTGATCGCCGCACCTTTTGCTCTGGTTTGTGGTTACATCCTGGCAATCAGAAGTTTTAGTGGGCGCCGTTTCATTTTGTGGTTACTGCAAACTAGCTTGGCCTTTCCAACGGTACTGCTTGGTCTGCTGCTTTATATGCTGTTCTCGAGACATGGTGCCTTAGGCCAGTGGCATTGGCTATTTAGCAGTAAGGCCTTGATCGCTGGCCAAACTTTGATGGCATTCCCTATTCTGGTGGCCTGTGTGATGGGTGCGGTGCAAGCAGCCGATCCTCGCTTGGCAGAGACAGCCTTGTGTCTCGGTGCATCAAAAACGCAAGTCATGTGGCGGGTGTTGCTGGAATGCCGTTTTGCCGTTGTTGCAGCTTTTATCCACGCTTTTGGGCGTATTATTTCAGAGGTCGGTTGCGCGATGATGGTGGGCGGCAATATCGCTGGTGTGACGCGCACCATGACTACTGCGATTGCTCTTGAAACCAGCAAGGGTGAGTTTGCACAGGGTATTGCTCTGGGCTTGGTTTTGTTGTGTACGGCTCTGCTGCTTAATGCTGTTTTGATGTTGGTGCAAGGGGATGCTGGTTCAGCTGGGAGTGGGCGATGAAAGACTTATTGAGTATTGCCCACTTACACAAGAATTTTGAGGAAAAGCTGATCTTAGATCTGCAGGACTTTCGTTTAAATTCTGCCACAGCCTATGTGCTAACGGGGATGAATGGCGTGGGGAAGACCATTTTGATGAGAATCTTAGCCGGACTTGAGACCGCGCAGATTCGAGGGGCAATGTGGTGTGGTGAACTCGTCGCCTGGGATTCCTATCCCTCACAGCTTCGTTCTGAAATTGTCTATGTGCACCAGCATCCGATCATGTTTCATATGACTGTGGCAGAGAATATTGCCTATGGATTGCGGGTAAGAGGCACGTCGAAATCGATCATTAAAGAGAAAACGGAAGAAGCTCTTCAATGGACAGGCTTGACGGCGATACGTGATCGCTTGCCGCGTGGTTTATCGGGCGGCGAAAAACAGAAAATAGCATTAGCACGCGCAAAAATCCTAGAACCCAAACTTTTGCTATTAGATGAACCGACATCGAATTTGGATGGCATGGCGCGAGAGCAGGTGATTGCCTTGATTCCGGATTTGATTCAAGAAGAGAAGACAGTTTTGATCGCCTGTCATGATAAAGATTTGATTCACTTACCCCAAACGCAGCACCTCAAATTACGCGAGGGACGAATTGAAATACGAGGTTAATTTCTTGATCGAACTTAAAAAATTAAACGATAGGACTTATATATGAAGAGACTTTTCAGATTGACGTTATTGGCCATATCCCTCTGCTTTGCTTGTTCAGTTTGGGCACAGGACGTACTAAAACTATCAACCACTACCAGTACCGAGAACTCAGGTTTGTTAAAGGCGATCCTGCCGAGCTTCGAAGCCGAAGCTAAGCTCAAGGTACAAGTGATTGCGGTAGGAACAGGTAAGGCATTGGAATTAGCCAAGAATGGAGATGTAGACGTAGCCCTAGTGCACGCACGTGAGGCTGAGGATCAGTTCGTTGCTGCGGGCCATGGCGTGAATCGGCGCGATGTCATGTTTAATGATTTCGTCATCGTTGGACCAGAGCAAGATCCGGCAGGCGTAAAAAAAGAAAAAGACTTACTGCAGGCACTGAAGAAGATTATCCTTGCGAATCAGCGTTTCGTATCGCGAGGTGATAATTCTGGTACGGAAGTAATGGAGCAGAAATATTGGAAATTAATTGGCGATAAGCCGAAAGGGACCTCGTACGTGTCTGCAGGTTTGGGAATGGGTGAGGTCTTGAATATGAGCGCTGAAATGCAAGCCTATACCTTGAGTGACCGTGCGACTTTTTATGCCTACAAAGCGAAGACAGGCTTGAAAATTTTGTTTGAGGGTGATGAAAGAATGCGTAACCCTTACGGTGTCATCGCCGTCAATCCAGCGAAGTATAAAGATATTAATTACAAATCAGCGCTACGGTTTATCGATTGGTTGACCTCGGATCAGGGGCGAAAGGAAATTGCCGCCTTTAAGATCAATGGTGAGCAAGTATTTTTTGTTTCGCCATAAAGAAAGTCATCGGCCCTACCCGACTTCACATCAAGCATCTCAATATAAGTTACTGCGACGGAGCGTACATGAACATCAATCAGACAAGCGATATTGCCCCGGCTTTGCCTGATTATCCTGGCATCGCAGAAGATCAAATTGTCTTGGTTACCAATGATTTCACGATGCAAGAGGCGCGCTTGCACCTTCGATCCCAAACGGCGCTTGGTTTTGATACCGAGTCAAAACCGATATTTATGCGAGGCCAAGACTCCGATGGTCCGCATTTGGTGCAACTAGCGAGTGCGGAAAGAGCATTTCTATTTCCCGTGGTGACACCTGCGCAGGTCGAATTTGCTAGACCCTTGCTGAGAGAAATACTGGAGTCACCAACGATTTTGAAGCTCGGTTTTGGCTTGGGAGATGATAATCAACGTTTATTGAAAAAACTTGGGGTTAAAGTACAAAAAGTGCTGGATCTTTCACGCTATTTAAGCACAGACAAGAAACGGCAAATGGGAGCCAAAGCCGCGGTGGAGAAGTATTTTGGACAAGTATTGCAAAAATCCAAACGCATCTCAACTTCCAATTGGTCATCATCGACTTTAAACCAGAGGCAATTGAAATATGCAGCCGATGATGCACAATCTGCATTATTAGTATATCTTGCGTCCTTACAGGTAGATGGGAACTCTCGCCAGCCTTGATGGTCAAACCGACCTTCTTGGTGTAAGCGAGAGTTGTGCGAACTCAATTGAAGGATAGGTATGCAAACAAATCTTCGCGCAGTGCTGGTATACAGCCTGTTTTTATCTCTACTCAGTGCCAACGCTTATGCGGATGGCCTCTCAGACCTCAAATCGGCTTTAGCGCGCTTGCAGGGGCAGACCCCGTTGAAAGCGATTGTTGAGGCCAAAACCTGGAATCGCCAAGGCGATAGCAAAGACGTTGAAGAAACGGTGGGCCTTGCTGCTGTCAGCTTGGAAGAAGGCGCACGTGGATTGCAGGTTTTGTATAGCAAGGACATGCTGACGAAGCTTGAAGCAGAAGAACGTCTGAAGGAAAAAGACAGTAAAGCCAAGACGCCGACTTTGAGTGCCCTCAGTGAAGTGAACTCCTCTGCCTTACGGCCTATGCTGTTCGCCGCTTCATCTTTGAGCCGGATTATGGAGAAAGCCAACTACAAAGGCGAACGCAACGATAGTTATAACGGCAAACCTGCACGCGTCGTGAGCTTCGAGTTATCGATGGATAAATTGCCCGAGCGCGATCGTAAATACATGAAGAAATATGAAGGCTCACTTGATGTGTGGATTGCTTCTGATGGCACACCATTATTGAGCCGTAGTTCACAGTATATTCATGGCCGTGCTTTCTTAGTTGTCAGCTTCGACATCAAAAATGAGGAAGAATGGGTTTATGGTGTGATTGGTGATCGCTTGGTTGCGGTGAAAAAAGAGAATAAAAATAGTGGTTCTGGCATGGGCGAAAAAGGTGAAGGCAAAGTCGTCAAAACTTTGCAAATTCAAGGATAAAACCCGCAGTAACTGCGCAACAGGAAGTGACGCAGTGCTGATCAACGATGGAGAAATGAATGCAATTACATGTTTTCAGCACTGCGAAGCAATCGCAAGGCATAAGCGCCAAAACGAGCAGCAGCTTCAGCAACAAAATCAACACCACAGCCCTCGCTTTGGTGCTTGGCTTTTCAATGCCAGCGATGGCTTTGGCGCAAGAGGCTGTACTTAGCAAGCCTAAGGCCGAAAGCGCTATTCAAAATGGCGTGAAAAAACTGATCACCCATGACGTCTACGCGAATTGGCGCAGCATACAAACACCAGTACTCAGTCGTGATGGCAACTGGGCTGCCTATGCGCTGCACGGCCAAGAATCTGATGGCGAGGTGGTCGTTAAGAATCTACAAGATGGACGCGAATGGCGCTCTCCTAGGGGGATTACGCCAGCCTTCACTCATGATGGGAAATATCTGGTATTTGCTATCGCGCCGACAAGAGCCGAGTTAGATAAAGCGAAGAAAGAAAAGAAAAAACCTGAAGATGCACCGAAACCAGGTTTTGGTGCAATGGACTTGGCGACCGGCAAGGTACAAGTGATCGAGCGTGTGAAAAAGTTTGGTGTCGCGGATGAAGGCGGGAGTTTTGTCGCCGTTTTGCTAGAAGCGGCGAAGGAAGTCAAGAAAGAGCCCACGCCGACCGCGAAGGATGGCGAGAATGATGAGTTTGATCAAGCTGCAGTTGCAGCGGTTGCGGCTGCTGCAAAGAAAAAAGAAGCAGGAACCGAGCTTGTGGTATTGGATCTGGATTCGGACAAAAAACACAGTTTGAAAGACGTTGCTGACTTCGCTTGGAATAAGTCAGGTTCACATTTGGCCTATATTGTCTCTGTCAAAGAGCCGGTCAAGGAAGTCAATAAAGATGCGAACAAAGATGTCGCAAAGGATACTGCAGCGGCAAGTAATGTTGATAGCGAAGGTGTCTATGTGTTCCAAACTAAGGACGCTAGTTCCCGCCCCCTATTGAGTGGGGCTGGCAGCTATAAATATTTGCGTTTTAATGACGAAGGTAAGCAACTCGCGTTCATGACGAATCGCGACGATCAAGCGAAGAAAAAAGCGCTAGAGACAAAAGAGAAGTCGCCTGAAAAGAGTGGGGATAAACCAGCAGAGCAAGCAACAGAGCTTGCGGCGAATAAATCAACACCAAAACCGGCAGAAAAATCAGACAATACACCCGCGCAATTTGCCTTGTATTTGTGGAGCGATGCAGATGCATCTGCCCAGCTGTTAGTGGACGCTGCCAGCCCAGGTATGCCGCTGAATTGGGCGCCGAGTGAGCATGCTGACATCGCATTTAGTAAAGATGGCCAACGTCTATTTTTGAGCACAGCCGAGATTGCGAAGCCGGAGCCTAAGAATGCACCAGAGCCGATGAAAGTCGATTTGTGGCACTGGAAGGATCCCGAACTACAGTCGGTACAGAAGGTGAATGCAGAGCGCGATAAGCAACGTAGTTATCGCGCAATGGTCCACCTGAGTGATCGTCGCTTCATTCAGCTGGCCAATAAGAATATGCCGCAGTTGATGGTCAACGAAAATGCCCAATTCGCGCTCGGCATTAGCAGTTTGCCCTACCGTCATTTGATGTCATGGGATAAGCTGTATTACGACGCCTACACCGTTGATCTAAGCAATGGTCAAGCCAAGATGTTGATCGAGAAAGCGGCCTTTATGCCGCAATTGTCGCCAGCGGGTAAATACCTTTTGAACTTCGACGGCGTCAAAAGCCAGTGGTGGGCTTACGATACCAGCACGGGTAAAAAACAAGAAATTAGTAGCCACATCAAAACCCATTTTGAAGACCAAGAACGTGACACGCCCGATTTGAAACCACCGTATGGGGTCGCTGGTTGGACAGAAAATGATGCGTCTGTCGTCTTGTATGATCAATTTGACTTATGGTCGATCAAGCTTGCTGATAAGACGAGTAAGAATCTGACTTCCGCTTGGGGCAAGAAAAATCAAACAGCATTGCGCTATGTATATCTTGGCGATAATAAACGCTCGCCAGAAAGTAAGGCGCTGCCTTCTGATCAAGCATGGTTACTGTCTGCAGAGCATGATGTCACTCATGCCACTGGATATTATCAGCTAGATCCAAAACAGACAGGGACACCGAGCCGTTTGATTTATGCAGACAAGTTGATGTCGAACGTCATGAAGGCGAAAGATAGCGACCGCGTTTTGTTTACGCAGCAAAGTTTTACGGAATTCCCTGATCTTTGGAGTAGTCGTTTGGACTTTGCTAAAGTTGAAAAAATTAGCCAAGCGAATCCTCAACAGGAACAGTTCAACTGGGGTACACAAGAGCAGATCGAGTATGTCAGTGCAGATGGTAAGAAGTTGAAAGCGCTGATCGCCAAACCAGAAAACTTCGACCCTAAGAAGAAGTATCCGATGATGGTCTACATCTACGAAAAGATGACTGACAATTTACATCGCTATGTGCCACCATCGCCTGCGCAAAATATCAATGTGACGCGTTATGTCAGCAATGGTTATATCGTACTGCGCCCCGATATCGTCTACACCACAGGTTATCCTGGTAAGAGCGCGATGAATACGGTATTGCCAGCGATTAAAACGGTATTGGCGCAAGGTTATGTGGATCCGAAACGCGTCGGTATCCAAGGCCATAGTTGGGGCGCGTATCAAATTAATTATCTGTTGACGCGTACCGATATGTTCCGAGCGGCCGAGGCTGGTGCTTCGATGGCGAATATGGTCAGCGGCTATGGCGGCATTCGTTGGGGAGCAGGCATCAGCCGTGCTTTCCAATATGAACGTGGGCAAAGTCGGATTGGCGGCACGCCATGGGATAGTACGGCCAAGTATGTTGAAAATTCACCGATCTTCCAAATCGATAAAGTGAAGACGCCTTACTTAACCGTGCACAATGACGATGATGATGCCGTGCCTTGGTATCAAGCGATCGAGTTTTTCTCAGCCTTACGTCGCTTAAACAAAGAAGCTTACTGGTTCAATTACAATGGCGAGAAACATGGCTTGCGTGATCGCGATAACATCAAGCATTTTACTGTGCATATGAGTGAATTTTTTGATCACTATCTACTGGGGAAGGCGCGACCAGAATGGATGGATAAACCTGTGCCCTATCTTGAAAAAGGCAAGCGTGACGTCATGGGAATGTTCAAAACACCGGAAGTTAAGCCCGCAGTGAAGGCAGAGGCGAAGTAAGTTAATCGCACTTAAAGTGAAAAAGGCTCAGAGAATTGTCTGAGCCTTTTTTTGTTGATTTTGAGTGTGGATTAATTTTTGAGGATCGCGAATGGCGATGAGAGCAATGGATCTCCGGTTCCTGCAAAGTGCCACATGATTCCGATCAAGACGGCCATAGTCGCGACGTACCAGACTACCGAAACGATCTGTGCATAGCGATTCATCGGCAACAGCAGACTATGATGGCGGTGACGCCATTCAAATACGATATCGAGGGTGCCGATAAATAAGACAAAGGCGAGGAAGAATAGGCCGAATTGGTAACTAATAAAAATACCGAGGACTGTGCCTAGCGATAGCAATACGGTTGCTATGCGGGTGCTGGCGGAGAAGGCGACACTCTTAACCACATGCCCACCATCGAGCGGAAGCACAGGAATTAGATTAATCAAATTCAAAAATGCATTGAAGTTGGCCAAATTGGCGATGAAGATATTATCGGTGACTAAATAGAGCATCCATAAAATCAGTGATAAAGCGAGGCCGAAAGTGGGTCCCATAATGGAGATCACAACATCTTGCCAGCGAGTATTGATTTTATCGTCGGTCAGCGCCATGCCACCAAAGAATGGAATCAAATAAAACCCTTTAGTTTTGATACCGAAGTGTTTCATCGCGCGTACGTGGCCATATTCGTGGACAACTAGGCAAGCGATCAATGCCAGAGCAAATTGAAATGAAAAGATGGCACTGTAGGTCGCCAGGGTCAAACCCGCAAGCGCGACTTTGACAAATTTGGCGCTCTGCAAGAGCTTGAGCAGCATCGCAAAAAGGCCAAAGGTATTGCCACGAGTTTTTACTTTTAAGTTTTCTGGTAATGCTTGTGGCGCCTCTTGCTGCATCTCGGTGGCAGTACGAGTGCCACTAGAAATTAACTGTTCGTTGATGAATAACTGATAGCTGCATTTAAAATCTTGCCACTGCAGATCAACTTCTAAACGCACTTGCGCCGATGGCGGAGGAGTCGTTTGTTCGACTGCTGTATCGGATTTTGCCTGTTCTGCCGTGGTATTTGCTGCGGCTAGGCGAATCTCAAAAGCATGGCTGAAGTGGCCTTCGCGATAACCGCTAGCGGGCTGTTCAGCGACGATATGAGTATCCCAACTCAGTTGCTGCCAACCAGCCATGGAGGCGCGAAGACGTAAAGGTTTGCCGAGGCAATCGATGTGCAGAAGTTCCAAAATAATCTTTCCTAAATTAAGCTCGTTGCGATGTCGCACAGTAATTAACTGAACTCCTACATCACTATAGAATTTCGTGTTGATGTGCTGATCCCGAGATTTTAGGGTAAAAGCGCTTGGCGCGTCACATTTCTCTTCAAGCACAAAAAAACGGTGTATGCACGTTGAAGTGCATACACCGCTAGCTTGCTTCGGGGGGAGAATTTATTTGGCTGCGATTGTGACTGGTACATTCGCAGTGGCGGTCCGTCCAGCGGAATCGGTCACCGTCACTTTTAAGGTATAACTGCCTGTCACGGGCGAGGGCCAATTAGTCGTGATATTCATTCCATTCATTACCATCGACATTCCGAGTGGCACTCCAGAAATCGAGACTGAGATGAACATGACACCAGGGTCAGTAATCGTGATGCTACCCATCAAGGCTTTACCAGCGACACCGTTTTGCGCTGGTGCTGTAATGACAGGGCCTGCAACATTGATGATGACCGTGATCGTTGCTTGGCCTGACAGCCCAGTCTTGCTATCTTTGGCGACGACGGTAATGCTGTATGTACCTGCTACCGGTGTTGCCCATGCAATCGCACCAGTGCTTGAGATGCTCATGCCACTTGGCGCACCTGTCATGCTGTAAATCACTGGATTTGAAGCTGTTACGACCGGCGTGAACGTCAAGGCGGTACCGACCGTGCCATTGATCGTTTGAGCGGTCACCACAGGTGCTGGCGGGTTCGTGATTGTTACTGTGAAACTAGCCTGGCCACTGAGTGATGTTGCATTGTCTTTCGCTGTAATCGTCACAGTATATGTGCCAAGCACTGGAGAGGCCCAAGTTACCACGCCAGCGGTACTGATGCTCATACCTGAAGGGGCGCCTGTCAAACTAAAAGTTACAGGGTTGGATGCCGTCACACTCGGGGTGAAGCTTAGTGCTGTGCCGACCTTGCCGCTAATTGCTTGCGCAGTCACGATCGGTGCCGGTGGATTGACAATGGTGAGGGTGTAGAGGCCCGAACCAGTCAAGCCTGACAGCGTGTCCTTTGCTGTAATAGTGAGCGTGTATTTACCGAGCACGGGTGTCGCCCAATTGATTGCACCAGCGCTACTGATGGTCATGCCGCTAGGGGCACCAGTCATGGTATAGGTCACTGGGTTTGATGCCACTGCCGTCACGTTCAATGTAAGTGCTTTGCCAACAGCACCACTGATACTGCTCGCAGCAATCGTTGGCGCAGGTGGATTAACAATGGTGATGGTGTAGATCGCTTGTGCTGTTAAGCCAGTCTTGCTGTCCTTGACCGCAGCCGTGACGGCATACTTACCGATGACTGGAGACGCCCAGCTAACGACGCCGCTGGTATTGACCGTCATGCCGGTTGGTGCACCACTTAAACTATAAGTGAGCGCATTAGCGCCAGTGGCTGTGATGGTGAAACTCAGTGCTTTACCCACTGTTCCGTTAATGCTTGCAGCGGTAACTGTGGGTGGTACTGGGGCTGTGATCTTGATAGTGATGACGGCTTGCGAGCTGAGATTTGCAACGCTGTCTTTGGCTGTGACTGTTACCGAATAATTACCAACCACCGGTGTTGGCCAAGATAAGATACCTGCTGCGTTGATACTCATGCCAGAAGGTGCACCGCTTAAACTAAAACTTAAAGGGTTGCTACCGTTGGCCGCGACTGTATAGGTAAGGGCGATACCGCTCGTGCCACTGATGGTGGCAGCACTAATGGTCGGAGGTGCACCAGCGGCCGTTGTATTGCTTAATTGGGCCAGTAAGTTGGTGACGTTTGGTGTGCCAAGTCCAGTGACTTGGTCGTATCCTGTTTTGGCGGTGCAAGTGGCACAGCTACCATGGCTACCACTATTGATATCGAGGAAGGCACTCGCGTAATTGCCAGCGACACTGGCGACATTGCCATATAGCATGCCGTGTGGAGCCCCAATCACAGCCTTGCCGGAAGCGACGCGCTGCGCATTTGCAATCGCAATCAGGCCAGCCCACTGTGGTGTAGAGAGACTCGTACCACCAGCGCTAATCCAATTTACTGTGCTGCTACCTGGGTTGATTGAAGCAACGTATTGTCCCGTTGATGGGTTAGCATTAAACGAGACATCTGCAACTGTGCGACGCGCAGCTGTGCCCATTCCAGGAACGGTATTCGCTTGATATTTTGGTGTTGCGATAAAAGCACTGATACCGCCGCCCGTTTGACTCCATGCGACTTCGCTACGGTTACCTGTGCCGCTATAGGCTAAGGACGTGCCTCCAACCGCAAGCACATTGCTAGAAGCAGAAGGCCATTCTACTTCCATCCCTGCATCACCGGTTGCCGCTAAGTAGCTCATGCCTGGAGCGGCAAACGCAGTGTCAAACATTGAGCCCCAACTACCTTCTTTGGCACCAAAGCTCATCGACACTACACCAGGCCCCATTGCATTTGCTACTTTAACGGCATTCGTTAAGCTATTGACGCTGGCATCGGGCGCTTCGATCACGACGATGCGCGCTAATGGGGCAATTGCATGTGCCCACTGAACGTCAAGAGCAATTTCTGTGGCCCAGCCAGAATCATAGGCGGGCGCTGTGCTGGTCATAGCACCAGCGGTATTGGAATAGACAATGGATAGATCGCAGGAGGTAGCGCTTGGTGCGGGCAATGGTAAAGTCGCATTGGTGGCAACGACTTTTGTGGTGCACGTTGGCAGAGCAAACTTTTGGTTAAACGCTGCTAATTCTGCGGCGATGTTAGGGTTATGCATCGCGTCAACGATATAGATAGTCTGCTTAGCACCGAGTGCCGCAGCTTGCGCTGCCGTGTAGCTAGTTCCCGCTGGGATAGCAGGCAGACCATATGCTGCGCGAATTTGTGCTGGGGAATAGGTGGACACCATTGCGGAAGCGGCAGGTGGCGGCGCAATACCGGCCTGTATCATGGCGGCGTAGGTATCGCGTTGTTGCTGCAATCCTTTTTTGATCTCACCTAGTGGCGCAGCGCGTTTAGATAAGCTGAGGCTCTCAGCATTAATTTCTTGTCGATGTACTGTTTGTTGTGCAGAATTTCCCAACTTGTCATCCACCGGCGGCGCCAATTCGACAGGTGCGATGTGGAAAGAGGGTTGAGCATATTGTTTAACAGTTTCAGCCGGTACCAGCTCTTGATGGAACTCAAGCTTGGCGGTGGCAATGGCTGCCGGCGCTGGCGCTTGGGCTAAGGCTTGTGGCGTACTACTATCACCGCTGCTACATCCGCTGAGATTAGCAAGTAGGAATGCACTGGCAATCACAACCCCAGTGTAACTGAGCATGGCCAAGAGAGTCGGAAAGGCCATGCGGCGAGTTTTGCAGCTGAGCGGCTTGAATTGCATAGTGCGTCTCTCGAATAAAGGAGAGAGCAACGCTTGAACAAAAAGAGCAGTTTTCGCTGGCTGGCACGACTACTCTGATTGGCAACCCCGCTACCATTGCACTCACGTGCTTTAGGCCGGTGGCTTTGCGTCCTCGTCTTTCAACGAGTTTGCCCTCTTGAAACTGGAAAAATAGTTTAAGTGTAGTGTACTGATTTACTTCGATCACACAAGTAAAAAAAGCAGTAAATGGTCAAAGAAATGCAAACGAATGTGAATTGTATTGCCCAAAAATTCAGCAATTAATTTCTTATTATTTTCTGATCTTACCTTGCGTTACATACCGGGAAGTCGGACTTACTCGAGTGATGCGTTCTGCACCAGCGAGTTTATTGCGTGACAGGCGCCGCAATAATTTGCGATAAATGGGCTGGCTTAATTGGCTTCAGAAAGGCACCGATTATATTGAGACCATCATCGCGTACGACTTTTTCAGCTATGTTCAGAATATCACCATCGATACCGCTGACTAAGGCAATTTTGCCTTTGTAATTGGTTTTCGCCAGTTCAGTCAGAAAGCTCATGCCATCCATATCTGGCATCAAAATATCACAGATCAAAATGTCAGGCGGCACGCTCATTTTTTCGAGTGCGCGCAGACCATCATTGCCATCAATCGCAGTACTCACCTTGGTGACACCAAGTTCTTCAAGCATTCCGATCATCACATCTTGAATAAACTCGTCATCGTCGAGAATCAAAACCGATTGCTCCTCGGCTGTTTTTGTTATCGTACTCATCATGCACTCCTACTCAAATAGACTTGTTGGTGTCGAACGATAGCCTCATTTGGCCGCAAAATCGGTAGATTATTGCGTTTCATGATGCTCCTTTTATTGCTTTAAATCAATAGTTCATTGGGCGAAATTCGCGCAAATGCTTGTATAGGTCTGTGTTCGTTTAAACTTCTGTTGCTAAATGTTCGCTTATCCTAGTTTTCGCGCATTGATATGCCTCAATCAAGCGTGGAATGAGCTGTTGTGCTTCATCAAGTCGATTCTCTCCGCCTGCTGTTTCCATCTTTTGACAGGCTTCGCCCAATGCCATTGCCCCTACCGAGCGCGATGCTGACTTCATGGTATGCGCCAGCATCTTTACTTTTGCAGAGTCGCTGGAATCAATGGCAGCTGCGATGGCCGCTACTTCATCATCGCCCTTGGCGATAAATTTACTCAGTAAGCGTTTTTGTAAGTTTAGGTTGTTTCCAATGAGTTCAGCTAAGGCTCCTTGCGACCAAATCGGGAATTGCGTACTTGCTTCCATTGCTGTTTTAACTTCATTCAGCTCAGGGCTGCTTACAGGGACTTCAATTACCGTACGCGCATGATCGATATCGTTTTCGCTGGCTTTGGGCAGCCATTTTTGCATCATCGCTTTGAGTTCGTTTAGCCGCAGAGGCTTAGATAAATAGTCATCCATGCCCCGATCTCGACAGCGTTGCGCCTCACCTTGCATTGCATTCGCGGTAATCGCCACGATAGGCGAATGTTTGTTGGAAGCTTCGATCTCCCTGACCGCTGCTGTTAGCTCGAAACCATCCATATTGGGCATGTGGCAGTCGGTCAGGAGCAAGGCGTAACGACCACTTCGCCACATTTTTAAAGCGATCTCGCCATCTTCCGCTGACTCGGCCGCGTAGCCGAGCAGACGTAACTGTTCCATCAGAACCTCACGATTGGTTTCATTGTCTTCAGCGAGTAAGATCAATTGTCCACGCGCGAGCGCATCTTCTACCGTGACAGGATTGACCGCTTCAATACGCGCGTGCTCATTATTCTTAAGCAAGGCATCGGCAGTAAGGCGCCCACTGGCAACGGCGACTAAATTAATCAGATCGTAATAAAACAAAGGCCAATCATTGAGTCTAAGACCATGGCCTTGTTGGCTCGTATCAATATTGTCGCAAATTTCGATGACTTGAACCTTGGATGGCAGTAGGCTTGGGTCGAGTGGAAGATCGAAACTGAGACGATCATAAATCAACACAGGCATGTTGGTTTCAGATCGTAGCTGATTTTGTAACTCGCTTAATGTATGAACCACTTCAACTTGGGCTTGTGCAGAGCCCAAATACGTTTGCAAAATGGTGGAACAATTGACCCGTTCAGTGAGGATAATCACTTCTTGTCCAGCAATATTCGGTAAGGATGGCAGAGATCTATCCTCAGGTGCTGGGGCTTCATGGAGTGGGAACTCAATAATGAATTCGGAACCGACACCTTCGCTGCTATTCGCACTGAGTTTGCCATGCATTAAGGTGACTAAGCGTTGTGTAATCGAGAGACCAAGTCCCGTGCCTCCAAATTGTCGAGCCGTGCTCGCATCAGCTTGTGTGAAAGGTTGGAAGAGTTTTGATAAGACCAGATCAGACATGCCAATGCCATGATCAATGACGCGGAATTGTAAATAAGTCTAATGATCAGGATGGTGAGCTGTATGGACATGCAACATGGTTTCGCCACCATTTTGCGGCGTAAATTTGAGAGCATTGCCGACTAAATTGAACAAGATTTGTCTGAGTCGAGTCGGATCCGAATACACCCACGTCGGCAACTGCGGATCAACGAACAGAGAAATCTTGAGATTCTTACGGCGGGCGACATTCAGCATCAAGCGCGTCACTTCCTCGACGACATCCCTTACCGAGGTTGGAATGGTCTCAATCACGAGTTTGCCTGCTTCGATCTTAGAAAAATCCAAAATATCATTGAGAATGCTAAGCAGCGCGACAGAAGAATTTTGTATGGTCTCAAGCATATGCCTTTGCTCATTGGTGAGCGAGGTTTGCTGCAGAATATCGACCATGCCCACCACACCATTCATTGGCGTGCGAATTTCATGACTCATATTGGCGAGAAACTCTGACTTCGCTCGATTCGCGGCAAGAGCGGCTTCTTCAGCCAGCTTTCTGTCGGTAATGTCTGTATTCGTACCAGTGACACGAATGGCTCGACCTTGGGCGTCGCGGGTGGCACGGCCTTGGCTTCGTATCCAACGCCAAGATCCATCCTTATGTTTCAAACGCACTGTCGCGCGAACTTCTTTCGAGGGGTCTTTGAAGTGATCAACCATTTGCCGTAGAAATTCAGCGATATCCTCTGGGTGCGTGATCGCATTCCAGCGCAAGCGGTCCGTCGGCAACTCTTCTTCCGTGTATCCCAGCATCTCCCACATACGTGGTGAGTGATATAAAGCACCCGTAGTGATGTCCATATCCCAAATGCCTTCATCTGCACCTTGAATTGCGAGTTCGAAACGTTCTTCGCTCTTGGCTAAAGCTTCTGCATCGCGCTTGCGATCGACAGCGATCCCGAGTAATTTCGCAGCTTGCTCCACAAACTGGAGTTCGGTCGTGTTTGGCTTATGAGGCGCTTTGTGATAAATCGAGATGACTCCGAGAACTCGACCAGTGCTGGATATAAATGGTTGTGCCCAGCACGAACAGATGCCAGCGGCGTGGGCGAGTTCACGGTGTCCTTCCCAATATGGATGTTCGTCGATGTTCTCAATAATGACTCTTTGGGCAGTAAAAGCGGCTGTTCCACCTGTTCGAACACCATCGGCGATTTCGATAATTTCAATAGCTGCTTTGTAGTCATCAGGTAAGCTCGGTGCTGCTGCAAGTCTGAGAAACTGCTGATTGTCGTCTGCAAAGAAAATGCTGCAAATCATATCGGTTTCTACTACTTCAAGTTCCTCGGCCATGGTGCTAGAGAGAACTTCTAAGGAGGCATCGCTGGTAATCAGTTGTAATATCTTTCCGCGGAATTCCTCGTACAAAGCATTTTGTTTGCGTTCTGTAATGTCAGTTCGGATGCCAATAAATTCCTGAGGCGCTCCCTTCTCATCCATGAAGGCAAAAATCGTTGAGTCGACCCAGTATAGCCTTCCATTCTTAGCGCGATTGCAGATTTCCCCGTGCCAAGCTTCACCACGTAAAGCGGTTTCGTACATGTCCTTGAAAAATCCTGCCGGATGGTGGCCCGAATTAATGATGCGGTGGTTTTTTCCAATAAATTCGTCACGACTATATCCACTAATCTCGACAAAGCGCTTATTGCCGTATGTGATGCGCCCTTTACTGTCACAAATACTGACGATGGCGTGCTCGTCAAGTACAAATTTCTGTTGGCGCAATGCGGCTAAGGCACGTTCAGTCGTTGCTACACTTTCTTGTAGATCTTGAGTCTTTTGCTCTACGAGTTGTTCAAGACGATCACGATACTTGGTTAGTTCTATTTCACGTTGCTTTTGTTCGGTGATGTCTTTGATTGAGCCTTGTAAGGTTAGCGGTTTGCCCTCTTGATCATAAGTGAAATGACCTTTGGCCGAGACCCAACAGCGCTTACCGTCGATGGGGCGGATAACCTCGTATTCCAAGTCGAAATTACCATCACCGTTAACGACCTTTTGATAGTGTTCCAAGGCGCGTTGACGATATTCTGGAGCGATAATTGCACCCCAGGTATCAATCGTCTTTGCTTCGTCTTCACGAATCCCGAATATTTCGTTCATCATGTCGGATCCTCGCCAAGTACCTGCCTTGATGTCGGTAACGTAGGAACCTATTCGCGCCGTTCTTTGCGCGTCATTGAGAAGATCTTCATTTTCCTTCAATCGAATTTCTGCTTCTTTGCGTTCGGTAATGTCTTGAATGACGCCTTCTAAATTGAGGGGGTGACCGTCTTCGCTAAATTTAAGAGTTCCCAAACCTGTTACCCAACGAATTGCACCATCGGATTTACGCCTGATTTGGTAGTCAAGATTGAATTGCCCACGTTCAGCGATGATTCGTGAGAAGTGATTTTGTACCATGTTCCGGTGTTTAGGAACGACGAGGTCTACCCATGACGCCATGTTTTTCACGGTGCTTTGATCGATGCCGAAAATGTCATCCAAAGCGCTGGAGCAGGTCCAAACATCTTTGCTTATGTCGTAAAAATAGTTGCCGATATGGGCTGTGTTTTGGGCCTCCATGAGTCGACGCTGACTGCGTTGCAACTCAAACTCAGCTTCTTTGCGATCGGTAATGTCCGTCCGAATCGAAACATAGCGTTCAATACGCCCTTGTTTATTTTGAAAAGGCGTGATGATAGTGTCAACCCAATACAATGAGCCGTCTCGCGCACGGTTACAGATTTCACCGCGCCATGATTTCCCACTACTAATGTCACGCCATACTGTTTGCCAGAATTCGCTAGGGTGCGTGCCAGAATTTACGATTCTGTGATTCGCTCCTATCAATTCTTCTCGCGAGTAACCACTAATTTTACAAAAAGCATCATTGACTGAAATAATATTCGCTGAGCGATCTGCAATAGAGACAATCGCGTGCATATTCAAGGTAGTGCGTAGGGCTTCACTATCTCGAATCGCAATTTCTAATTGTTCTAAAGTATTACGTCGCTCGGTGATATCGCTACAAATAAACATATAGCCATCGAGTTCTTCTTTGGCATTCAATAAGTTTTGTTTCTCGATCTCCAACCAATAAACTCGCCCATTTTTCGCTTGATTTTTGGTTTCAATATGATTGAGGGTAAGATGATTGAAGAGTGCATGAAATTCATCAAAGCTCGATTGCTCATGGTTTGGTGATTTGAGATAGAGCGAGATTGGATGCCCTCGCACTTCATTTGGGCTGTAGTGTGTCATACGGACAAAACTAGGGTTAAC
The DNA here is from genome assembly GCA_947464955.1 of Oxalobacteraceae bacterium. Lineage (GTDB taxonomy): Bacteria > Pseudomonadota > Gammaproteobacteria > Burkholderiales > Burkholderiaceae_D > Undibacterium. Next base: position 4,097 of record CANHZI010000040.1, on the reverse strand, counting down.
CCAAGTGATATGGCCGTTGAGGTCAGTGAAAATAACTGCATCACTGGTGTGCTTGACCGCTTGTGCCATTTTCTCTAATTCATCCGTCATCTGCGTCGCCATGATTTCAGCGCGCATACGCAGATCGCTTTGCTTCCATAACAATAATGAGATGAGTAAGCCAATGCAGCTGCCGCACGCAAAGATCAACCAAGGGATAGAACTATTGACCTGCGCATCGAGCTTATCGCTACTCGCTACATACAGCGTGAGTGGGCGGCCATGAACATTGATGATTTCTTCTGTGTGGAAAAGGTGAGACTCTTTATTGGATTCTCTTAGCAGGTTTTGATGGTCGGAATCAAATAAGAGCGCTTCGCTGTTTCGTGTCTTCGAGATGTCAAATAATTCAAATTCGAGATTCTGTGACTGATGATCGGTGAAATCACGAAATAATTCATCGACCACGATAGGTGTTGAAATCATGTAGAGGAGTGAAGTACGTCTCTCTTCTACACTATTGGTATTAGCATTGGGTTTGTAGATGGGAATGAAAATGATCACTCCCTTACTCTGTCGATTATCTTGAACCAAGTCCAAGGCCTCGGTCATTTGTGGTGTACTGCTATCGATGGCACGTTGTAGAGCATCACGACGGCGCGCCTCAGAACCGAGATTCAAGCCTATCGCTTTGACATTGCCTATTTGTGGCTCGATGAAACGTATGATGTACAGATCCTCAAGGCCTTTGTCGGACAATTCACGCAAATCAAAATTCGGCTCGCCGTCGCGTCGTTCCTGAGCAATGAATTGGGTAAGCTGTGAGCGTTGCAGGGGTTGTACCAAGCTAAAACCACGGACTCCAGGAAATTCTTTGGGGAGATCGAGGCTGTTTACTGCAGTACGAAAATCGAGGCGATTGAGTTTGGGATTGACGTTGATTAGCGCTCTGAGGCCACCCATGCCGTAGACAGGCTGGTCAAATTTTTGTTTGATCGCATTGATGACATGTTCTTTTGAATTCAGAAATTCTTGTTCGGCGTTTTTTCGCGTGTTTTGATACCGCAAAATTGCGACACTCGCAGATATCAAGATTCCCACGATCAGAATGCCAGCGGGCAAAAGTAGATCGGCTTTAGGTTTGAACTTCGACAACATAGGCGGGACCTATTCAGAAAAGTCGAACAAAAATGAGTTATCCAAGCATACGATGTTTGTTGTTAATTGGAAAGAATTTGAGTTGGGACTGGAATAAGTTCAGATGATATATTGATTTTTCACAACAAAAGTATGCTCAAAAAAACAGGAAATGTTGTGAAAATCCCATCGGGTTTGTAATGGTGTACTTTTCACGTCAAATTGCCGCACTGCATTAATCCTGAACACAGCGCATACCATTGCAGTACCGCGCCTTCAGAAATTGGCGACCGCTTCACAAAAGATCGTTCTCTTCTCAAGTTAGTTGGCGCACATTTTTGTAAAGAATTGTATGCACAATCAGCTCTTGCTAATCGAATTGTCGGCCGAATGCTGGTGTATTGCGAAGAAATCTGCTTGAAATTCAATTGCTTAGCAATAGGGGTGGTTTTATTTCCGACTGTAACAAAGCTTTGGACGCGTAAGTAAGCCTAGAAGAAACGACACAGGCTTGGGGTAAGATCGGCCGCTCTTATCTAACCCCAAGGATTTGTATGTTTCTGATACCACCCAAATTGCCGAAGGCACGCCGTTCTTTGACGACACTTAGCTTTGCATTAGTTACTTTAATCAGTACTCAAGCACAGGCCATTGACCTGCAAGATTTTCGTTTGCAAGATGTGTGCCGATTCTGAGCGAAATGAAATCGGCTGCGAACCTAAGTGCAAATCAACAAGCACTGCTTGTGCAAGTAGAAAACAAGACCAAGTCAATCACACGAGTGCGTGAAGAACGTAGAGGGCAGTTCCAACAGAGCCTCAAAAAACGTTTGAAAGAAAAAGCACCGGAGTTGCGTGATCTGGTGACACTGATGAATCAAGATGACAGCATCTCAGCTCAGGAAAATCAAGAGATGCGCGAAGCTTGGATGGTTTTGTACGATGCCTTGAGTGATACTCAGCGAGAAGTAGTTGCCGCTTTACTTTATGAACAGTTGCTTCGAGTCGGCGACCGCCCTAAAGATACAAGACCGAGCGGCGAAGGTCATAGAGGTGGCCCTGCTGGACAACGCGGACAACGTGGAGGGCAGGGTGGCATGGGCAATCATGGAGGTAGTAGCCAATTTTGATACTGATTGCTTTTCAGAAAAATGAGAGAAAATTGAGAACGCGTCATTGTCGTTTTTGACGTGTTTTTCTGCGCCATACTCCTGAGTTGACGACGCTTATTTTTGCCAAATTTGTTTACTGGTGAAACTAAACAATAGTCGATTTCTCGTAAAGCATTGAAAGAAAAATAGTAGTTCGTTATAAGTTGAACTGCGCTACTATCAAGCTATCGTTGTTGTGCCGTTTGTGCAGACGAAAAATGTCAATTGAAGTGCAAAGTAAGCACATCGAATACTAATGATGAGCATACCGAAAACCGTGATCTTGAGTCTAGAGGGGAATTATGTTTCGAGCTTTAATATTGAGTGTGTTTGCTGTCAATGCATGTGCAGTGGCGATACCAGTTTTAGCGCAGAGTAAAACGTCTCATTCGATAGCGTCTATAAAGACCTCGCATGCGATCATACCTCTCCCAGTCAATGCGATACAAAGTGTGGGCCGTTTTGAACTCAGTACGAAGACTAAAATCTACGCCAGCGATGCACGCTCCCAAGTTAATGCCAACTTGCTGAGTCAAGCAATTGCCGCAAATACGGGTTTGCAGGTGCTTGTGCAAGTTGGCAGTCCAAGTGCCATCGAAAAAAATGCGATCGTATTCGCTAGCGCAATGGGAGGCAAAGACGATATTAATCAGTTGCGAGATCCACAAGACGAAGCCTACCTGTTGAAAGTCACGCCGCATCGCATCATTTTGAGCGGCAATAGCACAGGCCAGTTCTATGCGATGCAGAGTCTGTTGCAACTCTTGCCTATGCAAAAGCAGGCAAGTATCAAGATTGCCTCGACTGAAATTCTTGATCAACCGCGCTTCGCGTGGCGCGGCTTACATCTCGACGTAGGGCGACATATGTATCCAGTCGAGTTCATTAAGAAACTGTTAGATCAAATGGCGATCTACAAAATGAACACCTTTCATTGGCATTTGACGGAAGACCAAGGCTGGCGCATTGAAATTCAGCAGTATCCAAAATTAACTTCAGTAGGCGGCTTCCGCAAAGAAACGATTAAAGATCGCAATTTCCAACCTTATATCGGTGATGGTCAGCCCTATGGTGGCTTTTACACGCAGGAACAAATCAAAGATGTCGTGGCATACGCTCAGAGCAAACATATCATGGTGGTGCCTGAGATTGAATTGCCTGGCCACTCATTAGCAGCACTCGCGGCTTATCCTGAGCTCGCTTGTACACCGGGCCCATTTGAAGTGGGCACGATTTGGGGCGTGATTGATGATATCTACTGCCCGAGCGAACAGACCTTCCAGTTTTTAGAGAACGTTTTATCAGAAGTGGCGGCACTCTTCCCCGGCCCGTATATTCATATCGGCGGCGACGAAGCACCGAAGACGCGTTGGAAGGCTAGCCCGCTGGCGCAAGAAGTGATGAAGCGGGAAGGCTTGAAAAATGAAGAAGAGCTGCAAAGCTACTTCATTCGTCGCGTCGAAAAATTCATTAACAGCAAAGGCAAACGCTTAATCGGCTGGGATGAAATTTTGGAAGGCGGCTTAGCGCCAAATGCGACGGTGATGTCGTGGCGCGGTGAAGAAGGTGGTATTCATGCTGCGAAGGAAGGTCACGACGTCATCATGACGCCAACCTCTTGGTGTTATTTTGACGCAGGGCAGGGGCCGAAAGATCAAGAGCTGTGGCAATTAGGCGGTGAAATCCCAATTGAAAAAGTCTACTCCTACAACCCTGTGCCTGCCGTGCTCGACGCGGAAAAGCGAAAGCATATTCGTGGTGTGCAAGCCAATGTCTGGTCTGAATATTTGCGCACCTCAGACAAAGTCGAATACATGGTGTTTCCGCGTTT
>CANHZI010000039.1 GCA_947464955.1 Oxalobacteraceae bacterium | reverse complement strand
TCAACCATTCGAGCGGGATTTCAGGGTTCTTCTCGAAAATCGTGTTGATGCCTTTGAAATACAGACCGAAAGCACGATCGAACTTGTCGTAGTTCGCCTCGTCTTTAACCAAGATGGTGCGAGAGATGACGTAAAAATCGTCAACTGAGGTGCCAATGACACCTCGTTGTAAGCCTTCAAGCAGGACCAAAAATTCCTTAATGGATACAGGAACCTTGGCGTCTTTGAGTATGAAGAAAAAGTCGATAAGCACGGTGATTGTCGAGAGGGGCAGCAATTGTGATGTGCTTAGTCTAGCACTGAGTGAAATATTACGGTCAGAGTAGATCCCCTAAAAGCTGACTAAAGGGGAGGGATCGATTGGCCTGCATCTTTCCATGATTGGCTTATTGCTTGATTTCTAAGCCTTTAATTTACTGGATAACAAGCTTCTGAGATAAATCAACAGGGTGCTTGCATGCGGTTTCAAAACGGGTTATACTGCAAAGCTGTACAGAATTTTGCGGCGAGGCCATGTAAGTATGTTGACTTACATCTTGAACCCGTCGCGTTGACCACGTTTAGGAAATCTCATGGCAAATACCGCACAAGCACGCAAACGTGCTCGTCAAGCAGTTAAACAAAATGCACACAACTCTAGTCAACGTTCGACTTTGCGTACAGCAATCAAAGCTGTTCGTAAGGCTATCGAAGCAGGCGACAAAGCAGCTGCTGCATTGATCTTTCAAAACTCTGTTTCTACGATCGATCGTATTGCTGACAAAAAGATCATTCACAAAAACAAAGCAGCTCGTCATAAGAGCCGTTTAGCTTCTGCTTTGAAAGCATTGGCTTAATTGTTTTTGCTAGCGTCAGTCAAACTGGCGCTTTGTTGACAGGTCAAGGATAAACCTAGTTTAAGACTTGATAGGTTAACGCGACAATGAAAAACCGCAATTTTTATTGCGGTTTTTGTCTTTTCTATTCCAGTTTTTATTTCGATTACTTGGCGACCAGCTTGCTCAAGAAAGATGGCCGCTCTTCTACGCCGATTGCAGCTAGACTTTGAGTTCAATAAGTTCGCCTGGCAAAATAGGGTGACTTGCGAGTGAATAGTCGCCAATCCCACTGCGAATTAGGCGCAAGGTTGGCAAGCCGACGGCTGCAGTCATGCGTCTAACTTGGCGATTTTTCCCTTCTGATAGAACAATACATAACCAACTGGTCGGAATGTTGGCGCGTTGGCGTATCGGTGGATGGCGTTCCCATAGCCAATCAGGCGCTGCAATTTCAAAGACTTTGCAAGGCTGAGTCGTGAAATCGCCAAGATTCAGTGGTGCTTGCAGTTGTGCGATTTGTTCTGCTGATACAGTTCCCTCAACCTGCACTAAGTAGGTCTTATTTTCTTTCCAATCAGGGTGACTGATTTTATGCTGTAACTTGCCGTCGTCGGTCAGTAGGATCAAGCCTTCGCTGTCGGCGTCGAGGCGGCCGGCTGGATAGACTTTGGGAATCTTGATGTAATCAGCCAAGGTCGCGCGGCTTGGGTGCTCTGAAAATTGGCACATCACATCAAATGGCTTGTTGAATAAAATCAGTTTCATTGAAAACTTTATTGAGAAAAAAGTGAGTTGATGCAATATTGATAGCGTTCATCGTTGATCTTGTATCGAACAGGTCAATAAGAACGCATAAAGTCGAGATTATGCTTGATAAATCACTGTTTGCGAGTGTCGCAAAATGATGGCATCAAGTAAAATAGTAGTGCATAATACGAAATGGTGGTCTTCTGTCTTATATAAGACTCTATTTTTGACGATTCGAACAGCATGATTAGGTTTTGGTTTGTGCTGAATGAAAGACTTAAATAGCGCTCTCGATTAAGGCATCAAGGCATGTTAATAGCACGCAAAGCGCAACCCAAAGTTCAACGCTTGATTGCACGTATCCACGGAGAAAACGATGTATCAACATATTAAAGTACCTGCAGAAGGTCAAAAAATTACCGTCAATGCTGACTTCTCATTGAATGTTCCAGAAAATCCAATTATTCCTTACATCGAGGGTGACGGTACTGGTGTGGATATCAGCCCAGTGATGATCAAGGTAGTTGATGCAGCGGTCGCAAAAGCATACGGCGGCAAGCGCAAAATCAGCTGGATGGAAATTTTCGCAGGTGAAAAATCCACTAAAGTGTATGGTCCAGATGTATGGTTGCCAGAAGAGACTTTGGCTGCATTGAAAGACTACGTTGTTTCCATTAAAGGTCCTTTGACAACGCCAGTTGGCGGCGGTATCCGTTCTTTGAACGTGGCTTTGCGTCAAGAGTTGGATTTGTATGTTTGCTTGCGTCCAGTACGTTACTTCAAAGGCGTGCCATCTCCAGTGCGTGAGCCAGAAAAAACTGACATGGTGATCTTCCGTGAAAACTCTGAAGATATCTATGCAGGTGTTGAATTCGCTCAGGGCTCTGATCAAGTGAAGAAATTGATCAAGTTCTTGCAAGAAGAAATGGGCGTGAAGAAAATCCGCTTCCCAGAAACATCTGGTATCGGTGTTAAACCAGTTTCTATCGAAGGTACAGAGCGTTTGGTTCGTAAAGCAATCCAATACGCGATCGACAATGACAAGCCATCCGTGACTATCGTTCACAAAGGTAACATCATGAAGTACACCGAAGGTGGCTTCCGTGATTGGGCTTATGCATTGGCACAAAAAGAATTCGGCGCTGAATTGATCGACGGTGGTCCATGGTGCAAATTCAAGAATCCAAAAACAGGTAAAGAAATCATCGTTAAGGATTCCATCGCTGACGCGTTCTTGCAGCAAATCTTGTTGCGTCCAGCAGAATACAGCGTTATCGCGACATTGAACTTGAACGGCGATTACATCTCCGACGCGTTGGCAGCTCAAGTTGGTGGTATCGGTATCGCTCCAGGTGCAAACTTGTCTGACTCTATCGCGATGTTCGAAGCAACGCACGGTACAGCACCAAAATACGCAGGTAAAGATTATGTGAACCCAGGTTCATTGATTCTCTCCGCTGAAATGATGTTGCGCCACATGGGTTGGTTCGAAGCAGCTGATCTGTTGATCTCTTCTACAGAAAAAGCGATCACATCGAAGAAAGTGACTTACGACTTCGCACGTTTGATGGAAGGTGCTACGCAAGTATCTTGCTCCGGTTTCGGAGACGTAATGATCGAAAACATGTAAGCAAATCCAATTCTGGGGCGCATCGCGTTGTTGCAAATGCTCGCCATACTCATGTATGGCTGTGCTTTGCGCCTAGCGCTGCATCCCCATAATTGAATTTGCGTTTAAGCGTCGTTATATTCAATTCTCGGGCGCAGCTCGTTGTTGCAAATGCTCGCCATACTCGTGTATGGCTGTGCTTTGCGCCTAGATCTGCATCCCGATAATTGAATTTTCCGAAGCTTAAAACCGCTTCAAAGTTTTGCAAAAAAGCCGACTTCGTGTCGGCTTTTTTTGTTTTGCTTCGGGCAATCCAGAACCGGATATCACCCTCGCCCGCAAGCGGGAGAGGGGCAGGGGTGAGGGAGGTTCAGCCATTCGCACAAAAATAATGTGATCGACAATCCACATCACGTTAGAATGCAAGGCTCGAAAACTTTGAGTCATTTTGACTATGCAGAACAACTCAGCTTCTAGCGGATTCACAGCAGGTACTTTGGTTCATACGAAAGATGGCCTGGTGCCGATTGAAAAAATCAAAGTGGGTGATTTGGTTCTTTCTCGTGCTGAAAATATGGCAGTTGGAGTTGCACCTGCACCTAAGCGCGTGTTAAAAACCATCGCCTACGAGGCTATGGAAATTAAATTTGTTGGTTATAAAAATGGTCGAAATTTAGAAGACAGAACCTATCCACTCTTTGCAAGCATCAAACAACCATTTTGGGTCAAAAACAAAGGATGGGTAGAAACTCATTTGCTTGAAGGCGATTGGCTTGGCCCGTCACTTTTAGTGCTATTAAATGATGTAATCGTATATTGTGATCCGATTCGAATCTTTAAATCAAACGAGGATAGCGTCGGATGGATAGCCTATAACGGTTTTGAAGGTAAAGGATCAACTTGGAATTTTATAGAAAATGTCTGGGGAAAAAACGTCTATTTTGATATTCTTAATTGGCCAATTCACGAAGCAATTGACGGCGGCGATGGAGACGGTTATCGATACACAGCAACTGTTTATAACCTCGAAGTCGAAGACTTTCATAGTTACTTCGTTGGTGAGCATGGCGTTCTTGTGAAGAGTGCTTAGAGCTCAATGGCTCGTGCTCTTCTTCGATGTTGCTTTGTTTCTTTGAAGTTGTTTGATTATTGGCTGTCACTTCCCCATAAAAAAACCCGCCGAAGCGGGTTCTTTATAAACATTGCAAAATCGGATTAAGGATTTTGGATGTTAGAAGCTTGCTTGCCTTTTGGACCCTGAGTCACTTCAAATGACACTTTTTGACCTTCTTTCAAAGTCTTGAAGCCATTCATTTGGATCGCGGAGAAGTGGGCGAACAAATCCTCACCGCCATCATCAGGAGTGATAAAACCAAAGCCCTTGGAGTCATTGAACCATTTTACGGTACCTGTTGCCATAATACATCTTTCAAATATAAACTAATCACACGAGCCGAAAAAGCAAGAAAACTCTGTAAAGCTACCTTTCTTAACCTGCCCACTTCATATTGATAATAAAAACTTAAGTTAAGTATCAATAAATATCATTCTTGGCGGAAAAAAAACTAAAGTCAAGAAAATTTGCTTGCCCCTGTGGCATTGTTGTTTTTTTACGTGAATTTACTCGCTTTTGCTATTGATGTTTGTCAATTAAGCGCCATCTAGGCTCAGAACGCAGCGATCTCAGGGTATTTGTTTAGTTTGATTCAAGTGCTTTGAAAGTGCTCACGACGCTTTCATTTGACGAAAAGTCACAAATGTAAATTGCGGCGATCTCTGCAAGAAAACGCGATGCGACTTAAAATGAACAGAAGCACTTTTATTTGCTTAATTTTCGACTTCGAGCATGATCAACGTACTAGAATAGACGTATGGGAATAAAGCATGAAAATAGTACGGTACTCGAAAAGCAGGCTCTGGAGTTAAAGCCACCTTCGATGTACCAAGTGGTATTGCTCAATGACGACTACACTCCGATGGAGTTTGTAGTGGCGATCATTCAGGAATACTTCGGTAAGGATAGAGAAACCGCGATGCAGATTATGCTAAAGGTCCACGTTGAAGGACGTGGCGTTTGCGGTGTCTTCACGAAAGATGTAGCGTTAACCAAGGTTGAACTCGTTTTAGCACACGCGAAACAGGCGGGACACCCGCTTCAATGTGTGATGGAGGAAGTATGATTGCCCAGGAATTAGAAGTTAGCTTGCACATGGCCTTTGTTGAGGCTAGACAAGCACGTTACGAGTTCATCACAGTTGAGCACTTGCTGTTAGCACTGCTCGACAACCCATCGGCCGCTGAAGTCATGCGTGCCTGCGCCGTCAATATTGAGGACTTGCGTAAGACTTTGTCGAACTTTATTGCCGACAATACGCCAACCGTGCAAGGAACAGGCGAGGTGGATACGCAACCGACGCTAGGTTTCCAACGCGTGATTCAACGCGCGATTATGCACGTGCAGTCAGCGTCCAACGGCAAGAAGGAAGTCAACGGTGCCAACGTCTTGGTCGCCATTTTTGGCGAAAAAGATTCTCACGCCGTTTATTACTTGCACCAACAAGGTGTGACGCGTTTGGACGTCGTGAATTTCATTTCCCATGGCGTGCGCAAAGACAATCACAGCGAGCCGCAAAAATCGCCTGAGGGTGCGGAAGATGCACAAGGTGAAAACCAAGCGAAAGAAAATCCGCTCGAGCAATTTACGCAAAATCTGAATAAAGCCGCGGCTGAAGGCAAGATTGATCCATTGATTGGTCGCGAAAGCGAAGTCGAGCGCGTGATTCAAATTCTTTGCCGTCGTCGCAAAAACAATCCTTTATTGGTTGGTGAAGCGGGCGTTGGTAAGACCGCGATTGCTGAAGGCTTGGCATGGCGCATCACACAGAATGATGTACCCGATATTCTCAGTCAAGCAGTGGTGTATTCGCTCGATATGGGAGCGCTTTTAGCAGGCACGAAATACCGTGGTGATTTCGAGCTGCGTTTAAAAGGCGTCTTGAAACAACTGCGTGATACACCTGATGCGATCTTATTTATCGACGAAATCCACACGATTATTGGTGCGGGTTCCGCATCCGGCGGCACGATGGACGCTTCTAATCTCTTGAAGCCAGCCTTGTCGAATGGCCAATTGAAGTGCATCGGTGCGACCACCTTTACTGAATACCGTGGTGTGTTCGAAAAAGATCACGCGTTGGCACGTCGCTTCCAAAAAGTGGATGTCAACGAACCAACGGTTGAGCAAACTGTACAAATCTTGCGCGGTTTGAAGACAAAGTTCGAAGAGCACCATAACGTTAAATATTCTGCTGCTGCTTTGACCACGGCTGCTGAGTTGTCGGCACGTTTCCTTAATGACCGTCATTTGCCGGATAAAGCAATCGACGTGATTGATGAAGCAGGTGCTGCGCAACGTATCTTGCCGAAGTCCAAACAAAAGAAAACGATAGGCAAGGCCGATATCGAAGACATCATTTCGAAGATTGCTCGTATCCCGCCACAAACAGTTAATCAAGACGATCGCAGCAAGTTACAAACCATTGATCGCGATTTGAAAAATGTCGTGTTTGGTCAAGATCCTGCAATTGAAGCCTTGGCTTCCGCGATCAAGATGTCACGTGCTGGCTTGGGTAAAACCGATAAACCAATTGGCTCCTTCTTGTTCTCTGGTCCAACCGGTGTTGGTAAAACTGAAGTGGCTAAGCAATTGGCCTTTACTTTGGGTATTGAGTTGATTCGCTTTGATATGTCTGAGTACATGGAGCGTCATGCAGTCAGTCGTTTGATCGGTGCTCCTCCAGGTTATGTTGGTTTCGACCAAGGTGGCTTGTTGACTGAAGCCATCACCAAGAAGCCACATGCGGTATTGCTGCTCGATGAAATTGAAAAAGCGCATCCTGATGTGTTCAATATCTTGTTGCAAGTGATGGATCACGGTACCTTGACTGATAACAATGGTCGTAAAGCGGATTTCCGTAATGTGATCATTATCATGACGACCAATGCCGGCGCAGAGAGCTTGCAAAAAGCGTCGATTGGCTTCAACAACAGTAAGCAAGCTGGCGATGAGATGGCCGATATCAAGCGTATGTTCACGCCTGAATTCCGTAATCGTCTCGATTCCATTATCAGTTTCCGTGCACTCGATGAGGAAATCATCTTGCGTGTGGTCGATAAGTTCTTGATGCAGTTGGAAGAGCAATTGCACGAGAAGAAAGTCGAAGCAACATTTAGCGATGGTTTGCGTAAGTTCTTGGCGAAGAAGGGCTTTGATCCATTGATGGGCGCACGGCCAATGGCTCGCCTGATTCAAGATATGATTCGTAAAGCTTTGGCAGACGAACTCTTGTTTGGTCGTTTAGTCACTGGTGGACGAGTGATTGTTGATTTGGATGAGAAAGACCAAATCAAACTTGAGTTCTCAGAAGGAGATACCCCACCTTCAAATGCCTCACAAGAGGTGGTTGAGGTAGAGTAAATCTGATCAAATTTGGATGTTACCTAAAAAACCTGAATTTCGATTCAGGTTTTTTTTCGCCTTTTTGAGGGCTATTCCGGCCGCGAAGAAGAAAAAGTGGTTTGTCAGTGCTGACTCAAGTATACTCGGGTCGATTTTGTATTTGGCTTGCTGGCATTAGTTTCTAGCACCAAACTATGTGTAAAATCTTGCAGCTGAAGTAGTAAATAAAGCAATAACAAGTGCAATAGGCACAATTCCAAAATAGGATTTCAATATGCTAAAACGCCTTAACTTAACCACATACATTTTAATCGGACTCGTACTCGGGATTGGTGCTGGTTATCTCGTCCATTCTCAGATGGCCAAGCCAGCTGAGTTTGCCGATGCCATGTCTTTAATCACGACCATGTTCCTGCGCCTGATTAAGATGATCATTGCGCCTTTGGTTTTTGCGACCTTGGTGGTAGGTATTGCCAAGATGGGTGATGCGAAAGAGGTCGGTCGTGTTGGCGGTAAAGCCTTGGCTTGGTTTATTCTCGCTTCGTTAATCTCATTGACGCTCGGTTTGGTGATGGTCAACATCTTCCGCCCAGGTGACGCCATGCATGCGATGTTGCCAGCCAGCGATGCGGTTTCTGGGATTGTGACTTCAAATTTGAGCATGAAAGAGTTTGTCACGCATTTGGTGCCATTCTCAATTGTTGATGGTATGGCCAAGAACGAGATTCTGCAAATCGTGGTGTTTTCGATTTTCTTTGGTACTGCTGCCGCTGCAGTCGGTGAGCGCAGCAAGCCATTGATCGATACAGTGGATGGTGTTGCTCACATCATGTTGAAGGTCACGGCTTACGTCATGAATTTTGCCCCAATCGCGGTATTTGCTGCAGTCTCTGGCGTCGTGGCAAAGAGTGGTTTAGGTGTGTTGCAAACCTATGGCGTGTTTATGGGCGAATTCTATTTGTCCATTTTTGTACTTTGGTTGACCCTGATTTTTATCGGTTATCTATTCTTAGGTAAGCGCATCGGTGCCCTGCTGCGCGAGTTACGCATGCCTACCTTATTGGCATTTTCTACGGCATCGTCAGAAGCAGCGTTACCTAAGACTTTAGAAGGTTTGGAGCGTTTCGGTGTGAAGAATCGTATTGCGTCCTTCGTCTTGCCGCTCGGTTATTCATTTAACCTTGATGGTTCAATGATGTACTGCACCTTCGCCACAGTGTTTATTGCGCAGGCTTATGGTATTGAGCTGTCTTTGAGTACACAAATTACCATGATGTTGATCTTGATGTTGACGTCAAAAGGGATGGCAGGTGTGCCACGCGCATCTCTTGTGGTGATCGCTGCGACTTTGGCTCAATTCAATATTCCAGAGGCAGGCTTGTTATTGCTGTTGGGTGTGGATCACTTCTTAGATATGGCGCGCTCGGCGACCAACGTCATCGGTAATGGTTTGGCAACCGCCGTGGTGGCCAAGTGGGAAGGCGAATTAGGTGAGCAGGTCGACGGTGATTTAGCGAATCAAAAACTTCCTTAAGATTCTCGGGAATTTTTCCTTCGAAAGCTTGTCCAAATGAACGCTGAATTTTGTGAGAAATTCAGCGTTTTTTTATGTGCTGTGATGTTTCGCGAGATGGAGGCGCTTAGCGTGTCGGCATCTCACTCTATCTTCAAGGACAACAATAATGAAAATTAAGAAAATAAGTGCTTGTTTGCTGATTGCAGGAAGCCTAATACAAATGGGCTTCATGGCGAATGTCTCTGCCCAAGCTCCGACTCAGCTTAGCCTTGAGAAAATCATGTCCAACACTGATTGGATGGGGATTGCGCCAGAACGGTCGTATTTCAGCGCCGACGGCAAATATGTCTACTTCCTGCGCAAAGCTGAAGGAAGTGAAGTGCGTGATACCTATCGGGTGCCAGTTGCTGGTGGCGCTGCAGTGAAGTTATCTGCTGCTGAGCTGGTGAGTGCCGAAAGTGAACAAGTTTTTTTCAGCCCTGATCGTAGTAATGTGGCATGGCTAAGAAATGGCAATTTATTTGTGATCAAGGACGGTAAGAAGTCTCAGATCAGTCGAACCGGAGATATGTCCGGTTTATTGGGCTTCGTTGGCAATGAACAACTCGCCTTTCGCCAAGATGGGAAAGTGAATTTATTCAATATTCGTAGTGGCGAGACCGTGACTTTGGTCAACATCAAAAATGATGATGATCCAGTTGCAAAAAAAGATAATGCCGACTATTTGAGCCTACAACAAACGCGCTTGTTTGACATTATTAAGAAGCGCGAAACCGATAAAAAAGAAGCGGAAGCAAGACAGCGAGAATTGGCGTCACAGAGCAATAGTGCGCCCATGCCTATCTATTTGGGTAAAGGGCGAGAGTTCCGTAGTTTTAGTTTGTCACCCGATGGCAAACATATCTTATTGAGCACCTCCCCACCTCGCAAAGATGGTCGTAATGACAAAATGCCGCATTATGTCAGCGCTGATGGATATACCAAAATTGATGATGTTCGCAGCAAAGTGGGCACAGGTGAAGACGCCAATGAATTTGTGTATTTGATCGACATCGCAGCGAATAAAGCGCAAAAACTGAATCTGGAAAAATTGGCGGGCATTAACGAAGATCCTTTACTTGATCTTAAAAAAGACGCTGCAAAACGTTTAGGTAAAGCCGAGCCAAAAGCCGCTATTCCTCGTGCCATTTATGTAGGTTTCCGTGGAGCGCGTTGGTCCTTCAATGGTCAAAAAGTTGCGTTCCAATTGTTCAGTGCTGATAACAAAGATCGTTGGATCTTGCAGCTTGATACGCAAAATAAAGAGAAAGATCGGTGGCAGTTGGTACATCGTTTAACTGATAAAGCATGGGTCAACGATGGCGACTTCAACGAAATGCAATGGAGCCGTGACCATAAGACTCTGTGGTTCTTGTCTGAGGAAACTGGCTATAGTCAACTGTATGCCTATCAAGATGCGCAGGTACGTGCCGTCACTAGCGGAAAATATGAGATGAGTCGCATTCAAGCCAGCCGCGACGGTCGCTGGATCTACTACCGTGCGAATAAGAAGCATCCTGGCAAGTATGAAATCTATCGTATCGCAACCGACGCTAAGCTCGATGAAGCTTTGACAGATATGAACGGAGGTATGGATTACGAACTTTCCCCGAATGAAGATCGTTTGCTGTTGACGCATTCGACGATTACACGTCAGCCAGACTTGTATGTGCAGGCAACAGTGCCACAATCTAAGGCCTTACGTTTGACCGATTCGACCTCGAAAGAATTTGCACAAATCAATTGGATTGTCCCTGATGTGGTTGCGGTTCCATCGAAGCACGGTGCCGCACCGATTTATTCTCGTGTTTATCAAGATAAGAGTAGGCATACAGGAGAGAAAAAACCGGCAGTGATGTTTGTACATGGTGCTGGATATTTGCAAGCCGCGCATTATGGATGGTCTAATTATTTCCGTGAAATGATGTTCCATAATTTGTTGGTGCAAGAAGGCTATGTGGTGATCGATATGGACTTCCGCGCTTCAGCAGGTTATGGGCGCGACTGGCGCAATGCGATTTATCAAAGGATGGGAACGCCAGAATTGGAAGACTATCTCGATGGTATTGATTGGTTAGTTGAGAATGCCAATGTCGATCGCCAACGCGTAGGTATTTACGGCGGCTCTTATGGTGGTTTCATGACCTTCATGGCGATGTTTAAGACCGATGCATTCGCAGCGGGTGCTGCCTTGCGTCCCGTTGCCGATTGGGCTCACTATAATCATGGTTACACTTCGAACATTTTGAATACACCAGATGTCGATCCTGACGCCTATTTACGCAGTTCCCCAATTGAATTCGCTGCGGGCTTAAAGCGCCCATTACTAATTTGTTCTGGTATTTTGGATGACAATGTGTTCTTCCAAGACAGTGTGCGTATGGTGCAAAAACTGATTGAACTCAAGAACCCTAATTTTGAGTTTGCTGTCTACCCGATTGAACCGCATGGTTTCCGCGAACCAACCAGTTGGCTTGACGAATATCGTCGCATCTTCAAGCTGATGGAAAAAGAGGTTAAAGGGCGCGATACTAAAACGAAGTAGTTTATTTTTCACGACAATGGTTTCAACTTAGGCGGTCAAGCAATTGACTGCCTTTTTTTATTTGAGGGCTTGAACTCAGATAATTAGCTGCGCGACAATAGCACTTTATTTATGTCTTTCTCGTTATGAGCCAAACGACCTTTTATCAAGCGACTGCAAGCAGGACTGCTTATCCGAGTTTAACTTCGAATATGGAAGCTGACGTCTGTATCATCGGAGCGGGATTTGCAGGGCTCGCAACGGCTTTAGGTTTGCTTGAACGCGGTATTAAGAACGTGGTGGTATTAGAGGCGCAGTGCGTTGGATTTGGTGCGTCTGGTCGTAATGGTGGTTTCGTCTTTGGTGGCTATAGCCTCGATAACCAAGAACTTTATCGTCAGCTTGGACCGCAAAAGGCTGCGGCCATGTATCAATTGACGATTGACGCTGTCAATTTGATACGTCAACGTATTGAAAAGTACCAGATTAGTTGCGATAAAAATGAAAGCGGCGTTTTGCTCGCCAATTGGTTTGATGATGATCGCAGTTTGTTAGCCCAGCGTGATTTCATGCGTACTGCATTTTCCGTCGATTGGGAATGGATCAAGCGCGATCAATTGCAAGAAGCCTTACAAAGCGAGTGCTATTTCGGTGCTTTGCATGAGAAAAATGCCTTCCATTTTCATCCACTCAAATATGCTCAAGGCCTAGCGCAAGTGCTAAGCCACGGTGGCGTAGCAATCTATGAGCAAAGCCAAGTGCTGCACGTATCGGATCAAGGGACGGGCAAGAAAGTCACCACCCATACTGGCGCAACGATTCAAGCAAAGCATGTGGTGGTGGCTTGCGGTGGTTATATCGAAAGTTTGTATCCAAAGTTGAGTCGGGCGGTGCTGCCTATCGCGACTTATGTGATGGCGACAGAAGCTTTGCATCAAAAACTTACTACTGCAATGCGCACACAAGCTGCTGTCTACGATACTCGTTTTGCTTTCGACTATTATCGACCTTTGGCTGATACCCGATTGTTGTGGGGCGGTCGAATTTCGATTGCCCAACGAACGCCAGAACAAGTGCAGCGCTTACTGTATCGCGATATGCTCAAGGTCTACCCACAACTGGAAGGGACGCAAGTTGACTTCGCATGGAGTGGTTTGATGAGTTATGGACGACACAAGATGCCGCAGATCGGTCAGCTTGCAGACGGCACCTGGTATGGGCTGGGTTTTGGTGGCCATGGCGTGGCGCCCACGACCTTGGCTGGTGAGTTACTCGCTCAGGCAATTGCGAACGGTCAGTCCCTGCCTAAGGGCTTTGAGCGCTATGGCTTACCTACCACCTTCGGTTATTTGGGCTTATTGGGCGCTCAGGCAACGTATTGGTACTACGAACTGCGTGATTGGTTAAAACAATAAGTAATTTGAGTAGTTGTGGGAGTGGCATGTCTTTTTGCTTCGCAAATTTGTTTTATCTGCCAACACTGACTACAATGGCGCCCTCACATCAAGAATGCTTGTCAATCCACCACGGTAATTCGCATTCTTGAACTATCCCAAGAAAGAAAAATATGATCCCATCAAAGAAATCCCGTAAGCCACGTCAAGAAAAGAAAATGCATGTTGGCGCATTCCAAGAGTTCGGTTTCGAATACGTTGCTGAGTTGAAAGAAGTGTTGAGTCCAGATCAAGAAGCACAATTGATTCATGTGTTTCTCGATGAGGTAATTGAAAAGCGTGATTTAGCATTGAGCGGTTGGATTGATAGCGGTTTCGTTTGCCGTTTTGGACCTGGTTCTGCGACCGATGAAGATCGCGCGGCATTGAAAGCGTGGATGGAAGCTCGCCCAGAGTTCAAAAATGTACAGGTTGGTGCCTTGAAAGATGCTTGGTATTCTCCGATGAATACCGAATTTGCATAATCGAATTCGGCAAGGCATTAAAATAAAACAAGCCGCGGTCCGCAAGGGCAGCGGTTTTTTTTCGTCCATAGTTTTTTCCTGTACTTGATACTCTGATCGACCGCAAAAGCTATTAAAGGAAATGAAGAAACCACCGATAAGCAAAAGACCGCTAGTCCGGAGGTTCAATATGAAGATCGCATCGTCCGATGTTGTGATGGCATCGAGTTCGTCCTATTCCTATCAGAAAACTGTTGAGGAAAGTTTGAGTGTAGCTTCGCTTAGACGAGAGGAACCGCGCATCAACGAGAGTACGAGTAAGCCAAATAATAAACTTGATCTTGATGTTTATATCTCTGAGTTGGCGAAGCAGTTCCAGCAGTATGAACAAGCGATCAGCGGGCCAACCTCGAGTGCGAGCGTCGAACAGATTGCTGAGGAAGAGAGTCAAGATCCCCGCGTGCAGTTGATTAAGACTTTGATTGAATACATGCTCGGACAGAATATTAAATTGTTCGGTGGGCTCAAGTCGGAAGCTAGCCATTGCGATGCTAAACCTAATGCTTCGGCTGCAAGTGCTGATCAAGTTCGACCTACGCGACCTTCGCGTGAAGCCTGGGCGATAGAATTTCATTCGCGTACTACCATCAAAGAAAGTGAACAGACCCATTTTCAGACGAGTGGTGTAGTGCGCACTGCAGATAATCGAGAAATAAAATTTGATTTGAGTTTTGATTTGCAGCGGGAATTCGAGCAAGAATCTCGTACCGATATTGTTGCCGCTGGTGTTAAGAAAATTGATCCTCTCGTGTTGAATTTTTCTGCTTCTCCCGTTCAACTGAGTGAGAAAAAATATGCCTTCGATCTCGACGCTGATGGCAAGAAGGAAGATATCTCATTCGTCAATGGAGCGGGATTCTTGGCGCTGGATAAAAACAAAAACGGCAAGATCGATGATGGCAAAGAACTATTCGGTACCCAGTCGGGGAATGGCTTTGGAGAACTACAACAATACGATCTGGATCATAATGGTTGGATCGATGAAAATGATCCTGTGTATCAGCAACTACAAGTATGGACGAAGAATGCGGTCGGCAAGGATCACTTTGCGAGCTTAAAAGAGGCACATGTCGGTGCATTGTATTTGGGGAATGTGAATACTAGTTTTTCTATCAACGATGCGCAAAATAAAGCGCTTGGCCAATTGCGTTCGAGTGGTTTTTGGTTAAGCGAAGCTGGGCAGGCGCATAGTTTGCAGCAAATTGATCTAGTCGTCTAAAGATCTATCCGTTCGTACCGCAAATTTGTGGTTTGATGTCGAATATTCGACAGCTCACTCCTTTGCCAATTGACGCTCTTAACACCTGAGCGGATACTCGTTGTTATGCCAGCATCGTGCAGGCTATAAACCCGTCCACTGATAGCGAGAACTACATGAAGAAAAAAACAATGTTGCGTGCCATTCTCGGCGCGCTTGCGGTAAGTGCCATCTGCAGTATGAGCGTGGCACCTGTATATGCAGCTGAGCAAGCTTGGGTGGCGAAGAGTAATGATAACGCCAAGATCTTGCTGACGCTGATGGGTAAATATTCTCCTGAGGGCGCAGGTGCCTTGGGTGTCGATGGTTTGGATGAGCAAATCACGGATTTGTCGCGTGATACGTTTGATGCCAACATCAAGGAAACGCGCGCAGTGATTGCTGAACTTCAAAAACGCCTACGCTCAGAAACTGATCCTAAAATTAAACAAGATTTGATGATCTTGATTACCAGTGCCGAAGACAGTATTCGAAGTGAGGGTTTGCGTCGCAAACATTTTCTGCCTTATATGGATGTAACGGGAATGTTATTCGGCGTCATGCGCCAAACGTTGGATCCACGCGTGCCTAAAGATCGTCAGAAGACTCTGTTGGTTCGTCTCGAAAAATATGCAGGAATTGCGAAAGGCTATCGTCCATTCACTGAGCTCGCCAAAGAGCGCATGTTTGAACGTTTGAAGGCGAATCCGAAATTGATTGGACCGTTCAAAGGTGAAGTAGAGCAAGCGCTCAATGATGCGCCAGCGCTGATCACTGGCATGAAAAATCTCTTGTCCAAGAGTGAGTTAAAGGGCTGGGAAAAATCTTTCGCGGCAATTGAACAGCAATTGAATGCCTACAATGCGATGGTCAAAGCAGAAGTATTGCCACGCGCAAGAACAGATCATAAGTTGCCACCTGAAGTGTATGCCGATAATCTGCGTCAATTCGGTGTGGATATTCCACCTGAAGAGTTGATGAGCAAAGCCTTAACTTCTTTTGCAGAAATTCGCAATCAAATGCAGATAACCGCAGGGATCATCGCCAAAGAGCGTGGTCTCGCCGATGCAGATTACCGCGCAGTGATTCGTGAATTGAAAAAGCAGCAGATCGCCAAAGAAAAAGTGATGCCGCTATATGAAGATCGCTTGCAACAAATTGAAAACACGATACGTCAACATCACATCGTTTCTTTACCTGATCGTAAAGCGAAAATTCGTTTAGCGACCGATGCCGAAAATGCACAACAACCAGCGCCGCATATGAGCCCACCACGCTTGATTGGCAATACCGGTGAATATGGTGAGTTCGTATTGACCACCGGTATTCCTGCAGGAGCGGGTGGGAAATCTTTGGCATTTGACGACTTTACGCACGAAGGTGGCACATGGACGCTGACAGCCCATGAAGCACGTCCAGGTCATGAACTGCAATTTGCAAAAATGATTGAGGCGGGGGTGTCGACGGCGCGTGCGGTGTTTGCCTTTAATAGCGTGAACGTGGAAGGTTGGGCACTCTATGCGGAAGCAGAAATGCAGCCGTTTGAGCCTAGCGATGGCCAACTCTTCGCCTTGCAAGCGCGTGCTCAACGTGCTGCTCGTGCTTTCCTCGATCCTATGGTGAACCTAGGACAAATCGCACCTGAAGCAGTGAAATCTTTCTTGATGGATGAGGTCGGTTTGTCTGAAGGCATGGCAACGCAAGAAATGCAACGCTACACTTTCCGCGCTCCTGGGCAAGCCACGTCTTACTTTTATGGCTATCAGCAGTTGATGGAAACACGTCAGGCCGCAGAAGTGGCACTCCGCAAGAAATTTAATCGCCAAGCGTTTAATGACTTTGTATTGGCGCAAGGCTTGGTGCCAGCTAAGGTTCTACGTCAGGCAGTGCAGCAAGAGTTTATTCCTATGCACGCAAAGTAATAGTTTAGTTGGTTAATAAAAACGGCGGCTTCGAAGTGAAGCCGCCGTTTTTACTTTCGCATTTTGATCGTAGTTAGATCATTTGAGCGGAGCATAGACAAAAGTATTACGGTCGCCAGTGAGGCATCCAGTTTCCTTTGCCTTGGTCTGAAGTTGAACCACTTCCGGTAATTTTTCAGGAGCAAAATCGCGTATCACATGCAGAATCGCCAGCTTAGGATTGCTAGCATGAGCATCCATCGTGATCTTGTCAGTCGATTGCGTAAACAAATTTTGGCATCGCTGCAATAAGTCTGCGTTGTCAGATTCGATGTAAAAATTAAGACGCAGCAAACTCGCTTTCTGAACCAAGGATGAGTTTTGCGTCGAGCCTGATGGTTGAAATGAGACTCTGTCTTTCAATTGATAGATTTTGACCGAGTAGACGGCAATACCAGCAAAGCAAATAAGGAGAAGAAGGCGTCGAAGCATGATAGGTAAATGAAGTGGGCTGCAATATCAGTTTATGTCGCGATTATCACAAATGCATTTCAAAAAGAAAATTAAGATTATTCAACATATGGTGGTACACGATTAAATATGGTGCATCGATTTTTTCCAGCGATTGCAATTGGTAAAAACCGACATTCTCCAAATTTTATCACCTGAGTTTCAAAGATTTAGTGCATACTCGAATCATACCACCTGAAGCTATTCAGTCAGACTTAGCTATGTTGTTAATCCTTGATAAAGGGATGGCAGGAGCCGATGATGTCGCATCCAGATTCTGAATCAAAAACGCCTCAGTCCGATGCCGAGATAATTGCTAGCTTGCGGCGGGAGCTTGAGCAGACTCGCGCATGGCAGTCTCGAATTTTGCAAGCGCTCGACCATTTACAGTCCGGCCTTGTTATGTATGGCCCCGATGATGTGCTTGTCTTCTGTAACCGACGTTTCCGTGAAATTTATCCCGAGATCGGCGATATCTTAGTTCCTGGTACTCCTTACAGTGAAATTGCCCGCACTTTCTATCAGCGGGAATTTTGTCGGCGTACCGACATGAGTGAAGATGAATATGTTGAAAGTCGTGTCAAACAGCACTTAAATCCGGACGAATGTGATGATGAATATCTGATGGGGCCTGACACTTGGATTCTGGCATCCGATCGTAAGACTTCGGATGGCGGAGTGATCGGCTTTCGTCTCGATATTAGTGAGCGCAAACGGGCGGAGAAGTTGCTGGCCGAAACCGAAATGCGAGTGACGGCAGAACTCGAACAAAAAGTGAAAGAGCGCACCCAAGACTTAGTGTTGGCCAATAAGAATTTGGAGCAGGCGCTCAGTGAGTTGCGCGGAGCGCAGCGTCAATTGGTGCAAAGTGAGAAGCTTGCCTCTTTGGGTTTCTTGGTGGCCGGTGTCGCCCATGAAATCAATACACCTATCGGCAATGCGCTGTTGGTGGGGACTTCCTTACGAGAAGAAATCGAGCATTTCTCGACCAATTCTTCACAAAGAGTGACACGCAGTTTGCTCGATAAACATATAGATTTTGTGACCAAGGGTAGTGATGTTTTGGTCTCGAATCTCAAGCGAGCGGGAAAATTAGTTCAAGGATTCAAGCAGCTCGCTGTTGATCGTGCGACCGAACAACAACGTGTGTTCGTATTGGTGGAAGTGATCGATGAAGTCTTGCTCGCAATGGGGCCAACTCTACGCCGATCGCCGTTTAAACTTGATATTCAAGTTCCGCCAGATCTCAAAATGAAGAGTTATCCTGGTCCGCTGACGCAGATTATCGTCAATTTCATCAATAATGCTTTGGTACATGCTTTTGATGGGCGTAGCGAAGGCCAAATGGTGCTCGATGCGAGTATCAATGATCGAAATGAGATTGAAATCGTGTTTTCAGATAACGGTTGTGGGATGCCCGCTGAAGTTGTAAAACACGTGTTCGATCCCTTTTTTACGACTAAGCTAGGGCAGGGTGGGAATGGACTTGGTATGCACATCGCCTACAATATCGTGACCCAACTGATGGGCGGCACGATATCGGTCGATACGGAAGTAGGCAGGGGAACTAGCTGGCGATTATTGTTTCCAGATGAAATGAATCAATCATCAATATTGGAAGAATAGCGACTATTCTTCTGCGTAGGCGCGATATGAAGTTGATGGGTAATCAACTTGCGATCTGTTTCAGATATCTTTTGTGGAAAATGTTGATTCATGAAAGCCCACATATCGTGATCTAAGGCTTCACATCGTAATACTGCCCGACTTTTCCGCGTGTACCGATGAACATAATCAAGATCATCTGCATCTTCGTTCGCTTGATTGTATTTTTTTGTTCGACGTTGTTCGCTGTTTTGTTCGCTCTCAAACTTCTTCGCTGGAATAGTGCAGTTTTCACGAAATACAATACGTAAATCTTGACTCAAGACTTCAGAGCATTGGGAAGATCGATGGTTTAGTTCCCAGCATGTTTTACCCACATTTTTGAATTTTGAGATTGCGGTGATTTTTCGTATCGCTTCGTCATTGGCTTCGACTGACTTCTCTCCAGCTTTCACAGCACATGCTTGATCGGTATAGGTCGCTTTTCCGTCTGCATTGATACATTTATGGAGCTGAGCACTAGCCAACTCAGTGATCAATGAAAATGCCAAAAAAATGAGTCCAGTGATAATTTTGTGCATGCTGATATAGGAGAGTTGAGTGGGGCGTAGGTGATTCTTGTCTTTAATGCGGCAAGAGGGAATGCAGAAATTATACTGAAGTCTAGAGGCTTTGGAGTGAGATTATGCTTGATTGATTTTCATTTTACGGAATAGGGTGATGGCCAACATTGTTTATATAGTAAGAAAAATAGGCCTTCTATTGCTAGTAGGCCTATCCTTGTCTTGCGTAATGATATCTAACTAGACCGTTGCTAGAGATAGCTGGCTGTGGCGTGAGGTAGGTTTTTGCACTATTTCCACGCTCAAGTTGTTTTGTAGCGATTCAATAGAACCGCCTGCGCGATAGGAAAAACGAAGAGAAATAAGCTCGCCAGTTTGCACTTGGATGGGTCTTGCGAGCGGCAGAGCCATATAGTGGTTGAGCCAATCAATGGTGCTGTTGTCTTCGGTTTTGATTGCCAGAATGTTTCTAGTAACAAAACGCAGGGCACTCAAGCTGCCGCTTTCTTCAATCTCAATTTGACCTTCCCATTCGATTAGTTTGTCGTTTGCTTGGGTGAAGTCGATTACTTTATACAATGCGGGTTGTCCTAGTTCGGTGGTGTCAGCCGAAAATGCGCCCGGTAACTGGAATTGAATGATGGGCGCTTGAAAACCGAGAAAGTCGTAGCGTTGCTGCAGCGGTTGAACTGCCATCACGACTGCTTCGGGAATAAACACAGGCATGTGTCCGGGAAACTTTTCGGCATAACGTTGTTTGAATAGTTCAATCACCTCGACCTGCTTTTCTCGCAGCATTGCAACATGAATCATTTCACAAATGACGAAGTCAACTGGTTCAGGTGGCAAATACTCAAATGCATCGGCATGGATCACTTCAACGCGTTCACCTCGATGGTTCAATGCAAGAAGGCGTCTAGCTTCTGCGACCATATCTGGATTGAATTCTACGCAATACACTTTCTCTGCAGTTTGCGCGGCGAACCAGGACAAGACACCAGTCCCACCGCCAAGTTCTAAGACTTTTGCACCTTCAAAAACACGATACTGAATCGCAGCCTTGAAGTTGTCCATACGGTTGGAATCCATCAACATATTGTGATGGTATTGTAGGGGGATAAACTGTCCCAGATAGCAACTTTCAGCTTCGCGTTCGATTAGCATCTTGTTTCCTTTCGCGGCGGATGTGGTGGATAGGTTTGCCGTGGGCGACTTCAGAATGCGCCAAGTCTTGAGGCCAACAGACAAACAAATCACGGAAATCTGATTATCCAGATCTCAGGCGAAATTAAATGCAGGAGTTGAAGGGCGTTTACGCTGTTGTTCTGCAGAGTGGATGAAATCGATCGATAGATGCAGCGCTGCCAATAACGCGGTAGCGATGCTTGGGCTAAGCAGGGCGTCTGGCTTGAGTGCTAGTGTCGTGCAAAAAGTCCAAAGAATACTTCTGCTAAGTTATTCGATATTGTTGGTTTAGTTTTCAAGAGAAATTTCCTGTTCAGAGGGTAGGAGCCGCAATCGAACCGTACCTTCAAGCTTCCAGACATCGTTTTCTTTGATAGCCGAGGCAAGTAGAAATGCTCGCCCATTGCTACCAACCACGGTAACGATGTAGTTGGCCTTTTTCAGCTTTGGGCTCTCAATACTTCCCATTGCTTCTGTAACCCGAATTGGTTCGCCGAGTTTCGCTAAATTAACTGGGCTCTTCTGGAGTTTTTCTACAGCGAGTTGGGTCAGTAGCGTGTCAGCTCTATTCGCTGCAGGTAGTTTCGCGAGGCCGCTAGGTAACTTGATGCCAAACACTTTATAGATGTCTGGTCGATCGAGTGGCCCCATATGGACCACATACTCGGTTCCAATGCCGGCGAAAGTTCCTGCCCAAATAAGTCCCCAGCAAAAAAGGATAAAGCCAAACACAATGCCAATTTTTTTCATCGATGGGTCTCTTTTAATTTCTTTATATTTTTGAGGTAATTTAGAGCGTTGAACAACACGGTAGGCTCAAGGTAAGACCGTATATAAAGGGAAAGCGGTAAATGGGGTCCTGAGCAGGCTGTTTATATATAAATAAAGCCGGCTCGTGACTTCTTCACTTTTTGAAACGATAGTCGGTAATTCTCTAGGTTAGACTATGCCTTAGTTTCCTCAGTATAGCGTTTAAAATTATTGAGGATTGCTTGCCAACCTTGCTGTTGTTGCTCGGGTGGGTAAACGGTTTCTGCTTCAAATTTTACCGTGACGCTGACGCCGCCTTCGGTTTCATCAAATAGAACGGTCGCCTTCCGCTCACCAAATTGGTAGTCGATTCGGTGATTCACGATGACGTCTGTGTAAGTGCCAGCAAAATCGAAACCCATGCTGCTGTCTTTCGCTTCCATTCGCGAAGAAAACTGTCCGCCGACGCGTAAATCAACGCTCGCTCTGGTTGTATGCCAGTCGTCGGATGCGGCATTCCAATTGACGATGTGATCTGCTTGCGTGTAGAAATTCCAAACGGTGGCGATCGGTGCGGAAATGAGAGTATTGACGGTAATATCCATAGGTTTTGTAGACTGAGCTCAGGTTTATGTTGGAGTTTTAAGTTGGCACGTAGCGAATGTTTGAACGATGAGTTTAATTATTGCTTGCAGCACAGTACGCCGTCATCTCTATTTAGGATAAAACTTATGCGATCACGACATCGGCAGGTGCGATGCCGATTAGACTAATTGCATTGCTGGTATTCGTCGGCGTGACCGCGCCAGCAATTTCCATTCCTTTTACGATGGAGTCATCGGGCACGACATAGCCAAGACCTAGATCAATCGAGAAAACTTTGGCTACCGCGACGCGATTATCTAGCAAATCAGCCACCCAACCGAAGGTAGGGTCGCCCTTGAAGGTATGAGCTGAGAATAAAATATTGGTGACCAGCGTACCTTTTGATGCGCTGCCGTCGGCTAATTTCCCAGTCCAGTAGGCGAGACCTTCAGCATCAGCACCATCGGTTCTACCCAGCACGTTTTTGTAAATGACATTGACGAAATCAGCATTGCTCATTTTGGCGTCGAAGCCGGTCACGTTGGAGAAAAGTAATCCTGCGTTGTAGAAGCTTTCAGCGATTTGGTTGATGGTTTGGCCGGCTTTCATTTGTTCTATCCAATAAACCAAGCCATCGGCATCGGGTACACGCCTAAAGAATGCAACATAGAGTTCAATAATGCTTTGAACCGTTGCAGCAGGTGCACTCGCTACAACGGCATGCACATTGAGATTGACCGTCATGTCGAAAAATTTCAGGCTCTCGCCATTGGTAATGGTGTCGGTGCCGTCCGAGCCGGTTTTTGCTTTGACCGAATAAGTCGCGCCACTGTGGCTAATGGTGTAGTTCGATAGCTTTGCCGAAAAAGTAATGACATCAGTGCCAGCACCGCCGTCGATGGTATCGTTGCCGGCGCCTCCAGAGATCGTATCGTTCCCCGCTAGTCCAGTGATCTTTTCAGAATTTAAGGTGCCAGTGAGGCTGTCGTTATTAGCGGTTCCATTGATTCCAGAAGGGAAGGCGAGTGTCAGGTCAAGGATGTCTTTCCCATTATTGAACACGAGCTTTTCCATATTGTACAAAGTCGCATGGAATGCGCTACTTGCACCCGACACCGTATCAATTTGTATGCCACCGTCTGCAAGCTGTTTAATCGTGTAATCGTTGCGGGTTGACGTGCCGAGGTTGAGCGTATCGATGCCTCCTAGACCATCGACCACATAAGTGCCTCCACCAACGACGCTCCACGAGTCATTTCCAGCTGTTCCAAGTACGGTTGGCATGATGCTTCCTTTCATTCGCAAATAAACACCGATGAGCCGGTGTATGGGTGACCGCTATTTCTTAAAACGTATCTTGCATTGCAGATCAGTTGTAAAGTAACTGACTCCGGCTTCTTCTAAAAACCTTAATCCTTTTTCTTCGAGTAGCATCGCAATGGTTGTATAGCTTCCCGCCATTAAACTTACCGGTGCGAGCACACTTATCGAAGTCCAATAATCAACTGGCATCCCAGTCCGTGGGTTGAGAATGTGGCAGTAACGTTTTCCACCGATCTCAATAAATTTTTCATAGTCTCCGCTAGTTGCTAAGGCCCCATGCTGCAATGGAATTGTCGCGATAATCTGCTCTGGGATTCGTGGATGTTGTATGCCAATTACCCAAGCTTGACCATCTGGTTTGGGGCCTAGCACGCGGATATCACCACCGAGGTTGACATAGCCGTGCTGTACTGACAAGCCTTCAAGCACAGCGCCAGCCTTGTCCGCCGCATATTCTTTGCCAAAGCCACCGAAGTCGATTTCCATGCCTGCTACCGGCAGATAAATCTTATTGCTGTCTCTTTCTATTCTGGTCCAATTAATTAGCCCGCACAGGTCATCCAGTATCGATTTCTCTGGGATACGCGGAATGTTGAAATTCCATGCCTTTCGCAAAATACCTGAACTAATATCGAATAAGCCTTCACTCATCTCAAATAGTTGATCGGCATAGTTCAACATTTCCCAGGTTTCAGAGTCGCATTCGACGCTATGCTTCCCCGCTGCGGCATTGATTTTCGATACGATGCTGTGGTCTTGATAGCGTGAATACTTTTTCTCGATTCGTGAGACTTCTTGCACGGCTTGAGCCGCTTTCATCTGCGCATTATTGTGATCTGTCTCAGCGATCACTATTTCACAGGCAGAGCCCATTGCTTTAAACGGAAAGCGAAAAATCTCCATCAGTCCAATTTATCCATCAACATCAATATTTCTCATCTCAAAACGAATGTGCTACACCGATCTGAAAACTGCGCGCAGAAAATGGTAAGAGTCCAGGGCTACCATTGCCAAACAAGCGCCAACTAGAGCGCTGTTCATATTTCTCATATTTGAAATCAAGCACCCAATCATCACCGAGATTCTTAACGATTTTAAAGCCTATAGTATGGGCGCCATAAGCAGATAATCGTTGGTCTTCAGAGAAGTGAATCGCTCCTTCAGGTGGATTCGGTGGGAATGGAAAACCATATGGACCAGCATCGACATAAAACTTTGCTGCGCTTTGGCTATACAGTCGCACCAAGGGCGTTACACTCCAACCACCGCTGAGATTTTGTACATACTCAAGACCGAAGGTATGCGATTTCACCGACCAGTCATCACCAAAATAGCGATAGCTAAAGCGTGTTGTGGCATCAAGTTTATCGAGATGGTGATTCCAGCGCACAGTTAAGGTATGGCTCCGTCGATCTGGTCGGTTATCGAAAACCTTATACGGGTCGGATAAATAGCCAGTGGCGTTCGCTAAACCAAGATTTAATTGCACAATATCGACTGGTGTTAGTACTTGCGATACGCCGAACAAAAAATCGGTCACATGTTTGCTTTGGTCTTGTGCGACGCGATTATTGGAATTGATGTTATCGAAGCTAAGACCGACAGCTGCCGACCACGTGGTATTTCTATTGTCGGAATTAACTGTGCCTTGTAAGGTAATCGCCTTCGACACGTAGTCCGATTCATGCGAATAAGCGCTGCCTAAGGTGACACTGCCGTCGCCGAAATAACGGGTGAGGGCAGTATCGAGCGCGTTGCGCCTATCGCGCATTTTGGTGATGGCGGAGTTATGAAAAGCTGGCGATGCACCGGAGATACCATCGGTGGTTGCCGTAGCGGCCATGGACCATTCGGGAGAGATAGGGGCAACTATGCCAATCGCCGTCGCTTTAACGCGTATCCTGTCTTTATCCGGCTGTTTATCAAAGTAGTCGAGGTGTTTGATCGCGATCGACGCTTTCTCCGGCGGATCTTCGGCGCGGCAAACTTGGGTGTTCAGCAAAGCTAGGCTTGCCAGTAGAAATTTAGCGTGGGATTTGTTCGAGATAGTCATTCGTTTGCCGTCACTGGTAAATTCATCATCAATCTAATTGCAACCACAGCCGCCGCCACCGACACCGGTGCCGCCTGAGGAAGCTTCTTTGCTGAAGTATGTGTGATCAACAAAACGTGTATCGAGATTGTCGCGATCAAAACGCATATCTTGACGCGCTAATTTCCCTTTTTCCCATGGTTGCACGGCTTGCATGGTGCTGCAGGCGCTCAGGGTAAAGCTGAGGCTGATGACGCTAAGGCTAAAGCCTAAACGAAGAACTTTGCTTGTTTTCAAGTGACTCTCCGGACACGAAAAATTTCATCTTAAACGGAAAAGTGCCAGAAGGGTTAAGACTGTGCCACTCTGGTTACAAAGAATTACACCTGAGTCTAAGATTTTTTCAAATCCTTACGCTAACTGCGAAAAAAGATATCAAATTCCTCGCACTCCATACATTCTGCTTCTGTCGAAGGTCGCTATTTTTAAATAAAGTATTTATTTTTATGAATGATTTCCCCTTCCTCATTGCATATGAGGAAGGGTGAAGCTCGATAGATTTGTTGGATGCCAGCTCGATGCTCGAAACTGGCAGGATTGCACCTATTGAACCACGATTTCAACACGTCGGTTGAGTGCTCGTCCTTCTTCATTGGCGTTGCTGGCAACTGGTGCGAAGTTGGCGACACCCTTGGCAAGCAAGCGGCGCTTATCGATGCCGGCTTGTATCAATGCTTGAACGATGGCTTGAGCGCGAGCTTGGCTCAAGTTGAGATTGGCTTCAATGTTACCAACATTATCGGTATGACCAACGATCATCACGTTCAAACTGCTTTGCGATTTCAACATTGCGGTCAGTTCGGCTAGCTGTGAATGGCTTTCTGCTTTCAATTCGGTCTTGCCAGTATCAAACAGAAAACCATAGAGTGAGATATGGCCGGCGTTTTGTAGCGATTGATGTATAGCGTCAGCGTTGACAGTCACTTGGCCGTTTGGCTGTGCCTTTTCTTCGATGATTTGGATAAAGGTCGATGTCATCGCTGGAACTTTTGTTGTGCCCCCAAAACCAATTGAGTTCAAAATCAAGACATGCGTTTTCGGTCCGCGACTGCTTGCAGAAAAATGGCCAACAAGGAATTGGCTTTCGCGACGATCAGGTGCATCGTAGTGACTAAACCCATTGAAGTGGCCGTTATCCCATTTAAATTGCCGTTCAAATGGTGCTGCTTGCTTTAGCCATTGCCGGTACACATCTTCACAATTTTGTTCACAACTCAGACTCAGCTGCAGGCCTGCTTTGAGTAGCGCATCGCGATAATTACGATGAACTTCCAATACTGTTTTACCTACGGGCGAGAGGTAATGCAGGCGGGTTTCTTTACCTTCGACGACTTTCCACTCCAGGCTTTTCGCGCCATCTTGTTTAAGCGTTTTTGCTTGCGGTAGCCTTACTTCTGTCCATTCGGTTTGCGAATAGCCGGTCATCGATGATCCTTGAAAACGTTGGATGAGAGGATGATCTTGGCTGTTGGGAATTTCTCTGATTTGCGCATAACTAGAAACACTCAGGATAGAGATTACGAGTGAAAAAATAAGTTGTGTCGTAAAAGAGATCGATTGCTTTTTCATATGACAAGAAAAGTGATGAGGAATCGAGATTGTAATTTCGAATTGGTACGAAGGATGTGATGGCCATCAAGCTACTTTTTCAACAAAAAGAATGGCACACAGTCGATCCATCGTTCAATTGTTGGCGTTTTGAACTGGATTGCATAATGGCTTTATTACCCGCCCTAAGTGAAATGGAAATTCAAATTTTCCCCACTGCTCGACGCTGACATTGGCCTCCTTCTGGCAAACCGTTTTCGGATTATCTGCGGCTATTGAGAGACCGAAGTTGTCTGGCATCTGGCTGACCCTTAGATAAGTGTTGAGACTGCTAACGACTAATGGCGCGGCTTCATGCTCGCCCTTGAGAAAGGCTTGCCGTGCAAAGAAGAAAGCGAGCAGGTGATTTTCTTGTAACTGGTATTGCCGCTTGCCCTTCTTTATAATTGTACTTGGCGTATCGTTCAATATGCGCGCGGCATGGTAGAGCGTTGCCGCGTCCCACAGCACATCTTCAGCCATGATTTCATAGAGCCTTGCCCGTCGTTGAGCATCACCGACCCGTTCAATATAGCGATTGAAAATCATTTCCTCTTTTTTAAACAAGCTTCGTGTTTGTTGATCTGCGATATACAGTTGCTGCGTTTCCTGTTCGCGCTTGTCTGTTCGCAGTGTTGGATCGAGTGGATTCGGATTGGGCGCGTGGTAAGACGCGAGTAAGGCAAATGGGAAACCGCGTTTAAGACGTTCTTGGTCGCTGATGGTATTGGCGGCGATAACCTGAGTTTTAGTGATAGGGTCTTCGATCCACTCCACATCAAGTTCTTTGGGTAAACCCATTACGCGAACATAGCGATAAGGGCCAAGTAATCTATGCGGAATCTCATTGGACAGCCTAGATACTTCTTTCAACAAGAAAAAAACTAGGAGATGCATTTCTTGGGAGCGATAAAGTTCACCGTCATCTGGTTCGTGCTCTGTATTGGTGTGTTGAAAAACCAAGGACGTATGGTGAAAAGAAGGAGCTGACCACGGTAGGTCCCGCGCCAACGCATCAAACACCAACATCCGTTTCGCCGCTTTCTTATCACTACCCTCGGTCGTAAACTCAATCGATTGTGGCGCGAGCTCAAATGAATGCGAACGTTGCTGAGTATGTGCGCTAAGGCTGAATAACGCCGACGCAGCGAAGAGTAGGTAGTGCTTGAATGCTCGCATGAGTGGTTTTTATGAAATCAAATTAATGCCTTTATTTTAACAAGCCTACCTTGTTTTGTGTCGGCAAAGCCTGGGCGGCACGCGCTTAAACTTTCCTCCATGAGCCTTGAACACCGTGTGTTTTACAACAGGGAAGATCGTCTATGGCAGTTTTGTGCAATTAGCGCAGGATTGTGCATGCTTGCTTTTTCGCCCTCATTGACACTATGAAGTAAGCGAACCAGATTGCACCAAGGGAGGAGGGTTTGCTTGCGATATCAAGACAATGTGAATAAAAACAGGAGACAACAATGAAGACGATCAAAGCTCGAATTTTCGCGATACGACCCCGTAAGCGTTTGCTGCCCGTGTTGGCTATGCTGTCGATGTCAATGATGGGCACGGCGTGGGCGGGAGAGCAGTTGCAATTACGTTTGGAGTTAAGGCCCGATATGAATAACACCTCAATCTCTGCTTCGCGCGCAAGTGTGGGCCAATTCGCGTTGACCCCAAGTCAAGCCGAGCATGCAGGCGGTGAGCAATTAAGAGTGATCGCGCGTGATAACCGTGGGCGCGTGGTGCATGAAGTGACGGTTCCCAATCGGTCCTATCGCAGGCTGGAAACCTTCGAGCCGCGCAGTGGAGCGATTGATCAAGTCCAAACAGTGCGGCCGACGCAGGCATTTGTTGATATCAATTTACCGTTTGACGCTCGAGTCGCGAGTATCGAAGTCTTAGAGCAAGGTGTCTTAGAAAGGACGAATCCCCTAAGCGCACAAGGGTTTAAGTTGCCACGCCCACAATTGCAGAAATTAGTCTCAGATACCGCACAAGGTAATCGGATGACGCCCCCACCTAGCTTAGCTGCTACACCAAAGCTGACGACGATTTTGAATAATGGCAGCACCGCGTCGAAGATGGATTTTGTGTTTATTGGTGAAGGTTATACAGCAGCTGAAATGGGCAAGTGGCAGAGTGATGCGCAACAAATCATTGACGCATTTAAGGCGGACCCGCTACTCGCTGCCAACCTCTCAAAAATCAATATCCATCGCATTGATATCGCAAGCAATCAATCGGGAGTTGATGAAATCGATAAGGGAATTTATCGCGATACGGCGATGGACGGCCAGTTTGCCTGCTATAACACGGCACGCTTGCTGTGTGTCGATGCGAACAAAGCAACGGCAATTGCTGCGCAAGTCTTGCCAGCAGATGGTTACGAGCAAATCGTGGTAATTGCGAATTCAACGCGGTATGGCGGCTCTGGCGGTGCGGTCGCTGCGGTGTCGATGGATCCCTCTTCGAAAGAAGTGGCTTTGCACGAAATTGGTCACTCTGCATTCGGCCTTGCTGACGAATACGATTACGGTAGCTGCAACACCAGTGTTGAACCGACGGCGAAAAATGTGTCACGCGTTGGAACTCGATCCAATAGCAAATGGGGCGATTTGATCGGCGCCAACACGCCAGTGCCCACCCAAGTTGGCACGGTAAGCAATGGTACGGTCGGCGCATTCTTAGGCGGCAATTACTGTACGAGCGGCATGTATCGTCCCACCGAGAATTCTAGAATGCGCACTCTCGGTTATCCATGGCACGCGGTCAATACTCGGCTTGCCAATCAAGTGTTTGCGAAATACACAGGCGGCACCGGCGGTGGTGGTACCGGAACTGAGCAAACGCAAACAGGGAGTCTCGCGGTGGGAGCAAGTGTGACGGTGCCCAACGCTTCGCCTGCTTATGTGCAGGCGGGCAGTGGTGTGTTTAGCGTTAAATTAAGTGGCCCAACTGGAACAGATTTTGACCTCTTCCTTTTCAAATGGAACGAGGCAACCAGCAAGTGGGACCAAGTGGCCAAGAGTGAAGGAAGTACGTCGACAGAGGCGATTTCTTACAACGGAGCTGCAGGCTATTACTATGCCAGTGTGAAATCCTATGCCGGCAGTGGCACCTACACCGTGAAGTACACTTTCCCACCGAAATAAGAGAAAGCTTGGAAGACCTGCGCGGGCAAGTCCCCAGCAAGCCGCGCAGGCGCTTTTGAATCAAATAGTATTCACGTCAGGTTACTTTCTTGCTGTCGGGGAAAAATCTAAACCTCTAGCGGAAAATGTCGATTTTTTCCGCATAAGCTTCGTTTTGATCGTTAAATTCAAAATGTAATTTTATCGTCCTCAACCTATCATGTGTCGATAGTGTCGTTTGCATTGGTGTAAATCAAAACAACCAAGACAATAGGGGGAGACGCCCATGGGATCGTGTTTAATTTCATCGACGGATGAAGTCAGAAATTGGTTTGCTAAAAGCGGCGTCGATGATCCTTTGCGAACCTGCATTGGACCTCTACCCGAATCGGGGGCGGCGCTCGGACGTTGGACCTCAGATCGCCCTGATTCTCGCATTCATAGCAATATTCCCCATCCTGATTGCTACCGCTTGGTGCTGTTAATGGCGCCTTTAGAAGCGCGAATTTGGAACAGTGGTGATGCGATTTGGGGAGGGATGATTGCGTCTAGTCGCTTTCGCATTTGCGAGCCTAACGAAACCGGAAGTTGGAGCCGCGCAAGTGCATGTGACATCGTCAACCTTTTTATACCAAAACAATTCGTCGAACATCTTGCCCACCTGCGCGGTGAATCGCTGGCCTTGGGGCTCAATAGTACCTTGTTTAGCTATGATAAGACAGTGTTCGAATTGGTCCAAACTATGTTGAATGCCGACACCTTGTCTGGCCCTTTGGCGACACAAACATGTGATAGCGCTATATTGATCTTAGTTGCTTATTTGCTTGAACACTACAGCAAGCCGATCGAAGCGGAGCAGAGCGTGGGCATTTCTTGGGGACGGCTGCGTAAGGTCTTAGCCTATATTGATAGTCATCTTGAAACCTTGCCTAGTAATGCCGAACTGGCGGAAATGTGTGGCATGAGCGAAGCCTATTTTTCACGTGAATTTAGGCGCGCGGTCGGGCATCCACCGCATCAATACATGATGCGAAAACGGCTAGACTCTGCCAGTCAATTGTTAGTAAATGGAGATCGTCGGATTGTTGATATCGCTCACGAGTTTGGCTTCAACGATGCTAGCCATTTCACGCGCAGTTTTTTTGCGCAGTTTGGTATGACGCCAGCGCAATACAAACAGATACGTCGTCAAGCCACGCAATCATAGGGGCGATGGTAGTGTTGCTAGTTACTTTATGACGAAGAGGGCCCGTGTCCTAGCCGAGGCACCTCTCCTAGTTGATATCAAAAATTAAACGACTTTTTCCTGGCGTTTGGGGAACTTGATGAGCCCTAAGGACATCGCTGTCGCGCACAACACGATCAAGATGCCAGCGATAATGCCATGCGTAATCGGTTCGTTGAGAAGCAACCAAGCCCAAATGGAAGCCGTCGCAGGAATCAAGAAAGTGACCGTAATCGCTTTGCTCGCACCTTCAGTTGAAATCAACTGGAAGAACATGGCGTAAGCAATACCGGTGCAAACGACACCCAAAATGGCAACCGCAAGTAGAGCCGTGCCAGTGCCGTAAGCAATTGCGTGCGGGATCGCGGGTGCAGCAAAAGG
>CANHZI010000038.1 GCA_947464955.1 Oxalobacteraceae bacterium | reverse complement strand
CTATGGCCGCGATGATGAGCAATACTCGTGTATTGCCTAAACTCTCTATGCAAGAAGCGACGGTTCTAGCGCAACGGGCAGCTTTAGTGATCGGCGTTGACACGGGATTAGTACATATCGCCGCGGCCTATGAAACACCGACCATAGAAATCTATTGCGACTCGCCGCGCTGGAAAACCGAAGGAAATTGGTCACCAAGAATCATCAACTTAGGTGATAAAGGCTCCCCACCGAGTGTGGCTGAAGTTGAGATTGCGTTTGAGAGATTGTTGAGGGAAATGAAATGAATTTGCTTATTAGTCTGCTACTGGCAACCGCATCAAGCCCTAGCAAACTTTTATTAGCCTGCCCAGCTCAAATTGAAACAAGACAGGAGCTCGTTTCTAACGCAGACGGCTGGCACATCTCAAAGGACAGTCCGAACAGATTCGACAGAGAAGAGTTGAAAGATTTTAGTACAACAACTAAAAATATAGGAGGGACGATATCTGGTTTCTCGACTGGCATCCTAGACAACATGGAAATATTAGCACCCGATGGTTCAAGAAAATTGAATAAGAAGCGACGTGGATTCCTTAGCTCATGGACATTCAACGATACTAGCGGAATCTACTTCGTTTGCGGCTATCGTCAAACAACGATAAGACTCTCTAAGCCTCTACCAAACGGATACGCAAAATGTTTTATCGAGGACGATCAGACAAACTACAAACAAACAGCTTGGTGTGAAAAATAGAAAGCAAATTTGCTTGATGCTTTTCGCTGATCTCAGAGTCATTTAAATTTTCAAAGCTCTAACCTGCTGGTCCAATCAAATCCCACAGATTTCCATACAAGTCCTTAAACACAGCCACCATCCCGTATGGAGCTTGATTCGGTCCACGCACAAATTCAACGCCCTTATCACGGTAAGCTTGAAAGTCACGTTGAAAATTATCCGTATGCAAGAAGCCCATCACTCGTCCCCCTGTTTGATTACCAACACAAGAAGATTGTTCAGACGAACTAGCACGGGCTAACAACAGTTTGGTGGCATTCGCGGATGCGCCATGCGGCGCAACCACAACCCACCGTTTTTCTTGCTCTGGCATCACAGTATCCTCGACTAAATCAAAACCAAGAATACCAACATAAAAAGCAATGGCCTCGTCGTATTCACGAACGACCAGCGTTACTAAACCGATGTTTTGCATACGACGAGACTTCCCAAAGAATTAGAATAAACTAGAATTTAAACAGCATGCTGGCGGCAACATTACGTGCATCGCTATTCGGTTTTTGTACTTCAAGCCTCGCGCTAAAATTCTTATTGAAGTGGTAGGCAGCACCAAGCCCGACCAAAATACCGGAGTCAGATGCACTTCCTTGACGCCCCCAGTAGGATTGAGTCGCAGACAATTTGTTATAGCCAAGGCGACCGTAAAGATCAAAATCTTTGGCAACATTGATAGAGCCCAAACCTGACAAAGAGGTCTGCTTCATATCAACAGCAATACCAAAGAAGTTAAAGCTGAGCAATCGACGGTGTGCGATTTCGAATGAGAGCTGTGAATTCAATTTATAACCAGCGAAGACACCCATACTTGCGTAGTTATCGAGGAAGTTATCCGATCTTGTAATACCAATATCGAAGCCTACATACACTCCGTCGTCATCCGCAAAAGCAGCAGTTGAGCTCAGTACCAAACATGCTGCAACAAGAAGTTTCTTCAACATCATTGACTCCTATAAATGAAAAAAATGTATCAACTTAAAAATTAAATTATAACTTATGCCATCAGAGCGATGTATTTTTTGACATTGTTTTTCCTACCGCTCATCGGCGTAAATGAGGATTTTCTGAAAAATACTTTTTGTGGGCAAGTAGGAATGACTCTACTCTCGCTAGCGGACTATTATTTCAGACTAATATGACAAGCGATTTAAACGAACAAAGCGCAGCTTGCATTAGCGAATAGAAATTCGAGTAGGAGAGGAAAAGAGAAATAGTGAAAGCAGCGAGCTTGCTAATCAAGGCTTAGTTTTTTATCGGACTAGTAGACTTTATCGCTGTTTGAGACTTGGCTTCGATCTTGCTGCCAGGTTCTAAGATTTGTACAAAGATCTCATCCTTTTTCACCATACCAAGTTCAAAGCGCGCGCGCTCTTCAACGGCCTCGGTACCATTCTTAAGATCTTCGACCTCAGATTCAAGCTTAGCATTGCGCTGCTTGAGTCCATCATTTTTGACATGGGCTGCAGTTACTTGTTTATCGAGTTCAGAAACACGCAACCAACCACCCTTGCCCAGCCACAATGGGTACTGGATCAAAATCACAAGAGCTAGCAAGATCAGAGTAATCAGGCGCATAAAGAATCGAATAACGAGGGCGTAGCATTAAGCTTGCTACGCCCCACGTTGACATCTTATTTCAGATTGTAGAACGCATCGCGACCTGGGTAGCTTGCGATTTCGCCCAAATCTTCTTCAATACGCAAGAGTTGGTTGTACTTCGCCAT
The DNA here is from genome assembly GCA_947464955.1 of Oxalobacteraceae bacterium. Taxonomy (GTDB): domain Bacteria; phylum Pseudomonadota; class Gammaproteobacteria; order Burkholderiales; family Burkholderiaceae_D; genus Undibacterium. The sequence goes on along the minus strand of CANHZI010000038.1, from coordinate 29,376 downwards.
ACGATCAGAACGAGACATAGAACCCGTTTTGATTTGCAGGGCATTCATACCTACGGCGATATCGGCAATCGTACTATCTTCTGTTTCGCCAGAACGATGTGAGATCACCGCTGTGTAACCAGCACGTTTCGCCATTTCGATCGCAGCGAAAGTTTCAGTCAAAGTACCGATTTGGTTAATTTTGATCAAGATAGAATTAGCGATACCTTTTTGGATGCCTTCTTTCAAGATTTTCGTGTTTGTCACGAACAGATCGTCACCCACGATTTGTACTTTTTTGCCGAGTTTTTCAGTCAGAATTGCCCAACCTTCCCAATCGCCTTCCGCCATGCCGTCTTCGATAGAGATAATTGGATATTTGTCGCACCATGTCGCCAACAAGTTCGTGAAATCAGTCGAAGACAAAGTCAAGCCTTCGCCTTCCAAATGATATTTACCATCTTTGTAGAATTCACTCGCAGCGCAGTCTAAGCCCAAAGCGATTTGCGTACCTGGTGTGTAACCAGCGGCTTCGATCGCTTGAATGATCAACTTGATTGCTTCTTCGTGGTTTTCAACGGAAGGAGCGAAACCACCTTCGTCGCCGACGGCAGTCGTCAAACCTTTGTCATGCAAAATCTTCTTCAAGCTATGGAACACTTCAGCACCGTAACGAATCGCTTCGCGGAAAGTTGGTGCGCCAACTGGAATGATCATGAACTCTTGCAAGTCCAAGTTATTGTCAGCGTGTGCACCACCGTTGATGACGTTCATCATTGGCACTGGCAATTGCATTGCGCCTGAGCCGCCGAAATAACGGTACAAAGGCAAACCTGCTTCTTCAGCTGCTGCTTTAGCAACCGCCATGGAAACGGCCAACATCGCATTCGCACCTAAACGGCTCTTGTTTTCTGTGCCGTCCAAATCGATTAAAGTACGGTCCAAGAATGCTTGTTCGTTTGCGTCCAAACCCATGATCGCTTCAGCGATTTCGGTATTGATGTTTTCGCAGGCTTTCAATACACCTTTGCCGAAATAACGAGATTTATCGCCATCGCGCAATTCAATTGCTTCGCGTGAACCAGTCGATGCGCCTGATGGTACGGCCGCACGGCCCATCACACCAGATTCCAACAATACATCACATTCCACTGTTGGATTGCCGCGTGAATCAATCACTTCACGACCGATAATATCTACGATAGCACTCATTCAATTTCTCCTAAACGATCAAATTACAGTAAATAAAGGTTCATGCTTAAGCAAGGAATACAAAAACTCAATTGGGACAATATAGCACTCTCTGTCAGAGCTCTATATGGTGCAGATGAATGCCGCGAGTCGCAGCGCATTCATCGGATTTCTCGCTTCAAGACATTCTGCGTCATGATAGCGATTAAGGTAAAACCAAGCTTGCAAACCGATGATAAAAAATGCCTCGCAAAGCGTTTGCTCTGAGAGGCATTTTCTTAATTAAAACTAGATTCTAAGAATCCATTTTTCTTCACTACACGATCTAAATCCATCAATGTAGCTAACAACTCTTTCATACGCGCTAGTGGCACGGCGTTTGGTCCATCTGACATTGCTTGTGCTGGATTTGGATGGGTTTCCATAAACAGGCCTGAAATACCCACAGCGACCGCTGCACGCGCCAAGACTGGCACGAACTCACGTTGACCACCTGACGAAGTTCCTTGACCACCCGGCAATTGCACCGAGTGCGTTGCATCGAATACCACTGGGCAATTGGTTTCACGCATAATCGCCAACGAGCGCATATCGGAAACTAAATTGTTATAGCCGAAGGAAACACCGCGTTCACACGCCATGAAATTATCCTCCGGCAAGCCCGCTTGTTTCGCCGCCAATCGTGCTTTGGCGATGACATTGATCATATCGTGTGGGGCCAAAAATTGACCCTTCTTGATATTCACAGGCTTACCGGATTGTGCGCATGCTTGAATGAAATCCGTTTGACGGCACAAAAATGCTGGTGTTTGCAGCACGTCAACGACTGCCGCAACAGGCTTGACTTCATCGATTTCATGGATATCAGTCAAGACTGGTACATTCAACTGTTTCTTCACATCGGCCAAGATTTCCAAGCCTTTTTCCATACCCAAACCGCGGAAGGAAGTACCAGAAGAACGATTCGCTTTGTCGAAAGAGGACTTGTAGATAAATGGAATACCGAGTTCCGCTGTGATCTCTTTTAAAGTGCCTGCCGTATCGAGCGCCATTTGATGCGATTCGATCACGCATGGGCCTGCGATCAAGAAGAATGGATGATCGAGACCTACGTCAAATCCACATAATTTCATGCTGTTTTTCCTTCAGACTAGGTCGCGTATTAGGCTTGTTGCGCACGTTTGTGTGCGATAGCTGCTTTCGCAAAAGCAGTAAACAGCGGGTGGCCATCACGTGGCGTCGACTTAAACTCAGGGTGATACTGCACGCCCAAGTAGAAAGGATGCACGTCTTTTGGCAACTCAATAATTTCACACAGATCTTCTGTTGGCGTACGAGCAGAAACAACCAAACCTGCATCTTCCACGCGTTTGAGATAGTGATTATTCGCTTCGTAGCGATGACGATGACGTTCCGTCACCACATTGCCGTAGATATCCGCTGCCAACGTGTTTGGTTGAATCGCGCAAGTTTGTGCGCCCAAACGCATGGTGCCGCCGAGGTCGGAGTTTTCATCACGCAACTCAATTTTACCATCATGGCTTTGCCATTCATTGATCAAAGCAACGACGGGTTGTTCTGTTTCCAAATCAAACTCAGTCGAGTTCGCCATCGACAAGCCAGCTTTGTTACGGGCATATTCGATCAAAGCGACTTGCATACCGAGACAAATGCCAAGGTATGGAATCTTGTTTTCGCGAGCGTAGCGCGCTGCCAAGATCTTACCTTCGACACCGCGTTTACCGAATCCACCTGGCACCAGAATCGCATCGTATTTTTCCAAAGACTTCGTGCCATGGGCTTCGATTTCTTCAGAATCCACGTATTCGATATTGACACGGCTTTCCGTGTGAATACCTGCATGGCGCAAAGCTTCCGTCAAGGACTTGTAAGACTCCGTCAAGTCAACATACTTACCAACCATGCCGATCGTGACTTCTTCTTTTGGATTTTCCAAAGCGTAGATCAACTTGTCCCACATGCTCAGGTCAGCTGGTTTTGCAGTCAGACCAAGCTTGTCGCAAACGATGCGATCCAAACCTTGGTCATGTAACATTTGAGGAATCTTGTAGATCGTATCTGCATCCCATACAGAGATAACACCCTCTTCTGCCACGTTGGAGAACAAGGAAATCTTGGCGCGCTCGTCATCTGGAATTCGGCGATCAGCGCGGCACAATAATGCGTCTGGGAAGATACCAATTTCACGTAATTTTTGTACGCTATGTTGCGTTGGCTTAGTCTTCAACTCACCCGCAGACGCCAAGTAAGGCACCAAAGTCAAATGCACAAATGCGGAAGAATTCTTACCTTGACGCAGGCTTAATTGACGCGCTGCTTCGAGGAAAGGCAAAGACTCGATATCACCGACCGTACCGCCGATTTCGACCAAGGCAACGTCAAAACCTGCCGCACCACGATGGATAAAATCTTGAATTTCATTGGTGATATGCGGAATAACTTGTACTGTCTTACCCAAGTACTCGCCACGACGCTCTTTACGAATCACGGATTCATAAATTTGGCCTGTGGTGAAGTTATTCACTTTCTTCATCTTCGCAGTGATGAAGCGCTCGTAATGGCCTAAGTCCAAATCAGTTTCAGCGCCGTCATCTGTGACGAACACTTCACCGTGTTGGAATGGACTCATGGTACCCGGATCAACGTTGATATACGGATCGAGTTTGAGCATAGTGACTTTGAGACCGCGCGATTCAAGAATCGCAGCGAGAGAGGCAGCGGCAATGCCTTTGCCTAATGAGGAGACGACGCCCCCGGTAACGAATACGAACTTAGTCATTGCAGAAGGTGCCCAACGGCACAAGCGGGAAATTCGAATTATACATCACGAACGATGTTCTCGCACGGGCAAGACCAAGATTTTTATACAAACGAAGAGGCAATATCATTATCTTATTGGCATTTTCTGGCCGTACAACATCTTGTCATCAACAGCGGCACTCAAGATACTACTCTTTCCATTTTAATAAATAGGTACAATAATTTGCTTGAACTCGATCGCGAGCATTCCAGGAAAACAAACAATATGGAAAAATTTCATTTCTCATATGGATTTACCCCTCACCAGCATCAGCTAACAACGCCAGCCGCAGCTCTTAAAGCCTTTGCGAGCGCTCAATTGCCCCAAACTGGGATCGCAAATTTTGCCCTCAGGCCAATTCAAATTGAAGACCTTGTCGATTGGTTCGACTACCTGCAACAAGAAACTGTAAAAGCCTTGATGAGCTGGGATGTGAAAAGTCCTCAGGACCTTCAACAGTTTATTCAATCACAATGGTACAGCCCACAACAAAACCAGATTAAGTGGGCGATTACCGACCAAAGTCTGGACCGACTTATTGGAACAATTGGATTTCACAGCATCGATCTGCAAAATGAGAGCTGTGAAGTGGCCTACGACTTAAATCCCACCTATTGGAACCGCGGCATCATTACGCAGATATGCCAGCAGATGACAGCTTGGGCACACCAAGAAATGAAGTTTCAGCGAATTGCTGCCAGCGTCATGCTTGAAAACCATGGCTCGCGCCGAGTCTTAGAAAAATCTGGATATAATCTAGAAGGAGTGATGCGCAGTTATCGTAAGGTCCGAGGCATACACCGAGACTATTTCTTGTTCAGCAGTCTCCGCAACATTCACAGCGCACCATAAATATTTAAGAAAGAAAGCAAGCGATGCTCAAGTTAATTCAATGGCAATGGGACGGATATCATGATTTCCACCGCTCCAGAAAGAACTTATTGATACACATCTTCGCGGTCCCACTTCTATTGATCGCCAATATCAGCTTAGGTTGGGCATTAATTCAATCGGCATGGATACAAGCTGCGGTTTCGGCTGGAATAATGCTACTTTCCCTAGTCTTACAAGGAAAAGGTCATAAGATTGAAGAGACACCGTCCATTCCATTTAGCAGCCCTATCAATGCCATTTCACGATTATTTGTGGAGCAATGGATCAATTTCCCACGATTTGTCGTCAGTGGTGCTTGGTGGCAGGCTTTCCGTTCATCGAAGTAAAGTTTTTCAGGCCCTAGGCCAGAAGATGTGCTTTGCCTAGGACTCCTATTTCAAATTCCCATCAGTTCGCCGCAATCAAACGCTCGCAATCAACTGACTAAAGCGACCGCGCATAAGGCAAATGCCAAGCCACGCTGCCACCTCAGTTGCCGTGTGAGGCGCGTTGCAGCTACATAGCTAACAGCAAGCGTTATAGTCGACGCCAACATCAAACCCAACAAATACTCTGAGCTTAATACCGATGATGGCATCTCTAAGCCATGTGGAACTCCATGCATTACACCAAACATAGTAATGACCAGCGCGGAAGCAAATGCAGGTAACTCGCGAGCGGAAATCAACAAGAGCGCCATCAATAGCAAACTCAGCACAATACCATTCTCAACGAAGCCCAAGCCTATTCCGTTCAAGCCAACAAAGAAACCAGAAGCAAGAGCCAATAAAAAACAAACCGAGAAGAACTTAGCCTTCAAGCTCGAAACTCGAGCTGAGAAACAAGCGACCGAAATCAACATCAGCAAGTGATCTACTCCCGTCAAAGGATGAAGAATTCCTGCGCTAAATCCTGATCCTGCATGCTCTGCGCTTTCATGAGCCAAAGCCCAAGACGGAAAAATCAGCATCAAACCAACGGCAGCCAAATACAGCAAAAGCCCCACTCGCCTATCATTCAAAAATCGCATCGCTCACACCTCGCAAAAGTAAAATTTTTCTGTCTCACACGTCAATTAGTCACTAGTCAAACACTCTTTAATCACCTAACAAACCTTGGTCACGAATAAATTCGAACACGGTTTCTAAGCCATCACCAGCACGCAAATTTGTGAATACGAAGGGCTTGTCGCCACGCATACGTTTTGCATCGCTAGCCATGATGTCGAGGTTGGCCCCCACATGAGGCGCCAGATCAGTCTTATTAATGATCAACAAATCTGAACGCGTAATACCCGGCCCACCCTTCCGTGGAATCTTTTCACCGCCAGCGACATCGATGACATAGATCGTCAGATCCGATAACTCGGGACTAAACGTCGCCGCCAAATTATCACCACCAGATTCCACCAAGATAAGATCTAGGTTTGGAAAGTCAGCCGACATACGCGCAATGGCTTCTAAATTGATCGATGCGTCTTCGCGGATTGCCGTATGCGGGCAACCACCTGTCTCCACCCCCATTAAACGTTCCGCTGGCAAGGCATCGGCACGTAGCAAGATTTCCATGTCTTCTTTGGTGTAGATATCATTGGTGATCACCGCCATGTCGTAATGATCACGCATGCGTTTGCAGAGCATTTCGCACAGTGCCGTTTTTCCCGAGCCTACGGGGCCACCGATACCAACGCGTAAAGGTTCTTTCTGTCGCCCCTGTAGACTTACCATTTTGTTCTGTCCTTGCATTGCCAGATTCATCGTTTTCCCTCAATACTGTTTTTAGTTTCAATTATTCTTGCGCCGCGGTTTTCTCTGCGCGCTGTTCGCTTCTTTAGACAAGCTTGTAAAGCTAAGATCGATATAAACGACTGTACTGCACTTCATGCTGCATCGACAGTAGTGAAAGTCCCGGCGCCCAATTTGACAGTGCATCATCTTCCAATTGCATGGCAAGATTGGCGGCATTCGCAATGTCGTCGCGCAAAGACAATAACAAACGCTGTCCCGCGACTTGGCCCAAAGGCACCGATTTCACGCACACCAAAACTTGATTTTCGACCCAAGTAAACAAACTGGCCTGAATCACCGCTTCCGCGGGAATTTGCAAGGCCACTGCAGCGCAAGCCATCGCAGTTGGTAAGGGAATATCGGCCAACTGCTGCAAGCTCGCGATCGCCTCGTCATCAGCGATTGCAAGTTCCGTCACCAATTTCGCCAAGGAGTAACCCATTTGTACGGTCTCCGCGCGAAATTCCGCGGTGTCGCGTGAAGCCAAAAACACTTCACTCCAATCACGCACGGCATCGCCATCTCGCGCTGTAAAAGCCCTAATCAATCGCCACAGTATTGGCGCTTCAAAGTAAGCCACCACTTCATTTAAATAAGACGAAATCCACACTCGCACGGTCTCGGCATCTTTCACTTCCCCGCGTTCTATCGCCGTTTCGAGGCCCTGCGAATAACTAAAGCCACCGATAGGCAAAGAGGGGCTCGCTAATTGCAATAAATGTAGTAAGGCGCTGGTTTGCATGTTCTGATGAGTGAAATAAGATCAAGAACCTAATTTCTCTGTTGGAGGATCTTCCGCTTTGTCTGAGGGACGATGAATCTTCTGACGTAGTGGTATCGGTGCCAATAGAGAGGGAAAGCCATGGTGATGTCCATCGTCTGTGCCATGATGATGACCTCCGCCATACGCGCCCGATTCAGGTTCAAAGCTCGCCAGTTCTTCTTGTACCGTCGCACCTAAGCCTTGCAGCATTTCTTTGAGCACAGGGTCTCGGCGGATACGCAAATAACCATCACCCAATTGTGCTTGTGTATGTCGATTACCTAAATGAAATGCACAGCGCAAAAGCTGAAACGCATTTTCACATTGGACGCGATAACAAGCTTCTTCTGCGGCGACAATCTTTACTACTCGTCCATCATCGCCCACCATCAAATCACCATCGCGCATCACCGTTCCACGTACGGTAAACACACCAACTTCCTCACCATTGCTCATCTTTGCACGCAATCGACTTTTCTCGCGTAAATCATATGGCAGGATTAATTCGGCAACAGCGACCGCTGCCGCTTTTTTTTCGTTCTCAAGTTTGGAATGAAGAGTCAACATAACTGTAGTATCAGAATAAGAAATAACGCTGCGCCATCGGCAGCACTGTGGCAGGTTCGCAGACGAGATGCTCACCGTCGGCACGCACCTCATAGGTTTCTGGGTCGACTTCCATTTTCGGTGTGGCGTCGTTATGTATCATGTCGGCTTTGCGCAGGCCACGCGTGTTCTTGACAGCCACCACTATTTTTTGCAGTTGCAACTGCTCGGCGATGCCAGCATCAAAAGCCGCTTGTGAAACAAAACTCACACATTTCTTGAGCGCTCCACCATAAGCGCCAAACATCAAGCGCGAGTAGACCGGTTGTGGGGTGGGAATCGACGCATTAGGGTCACCCATTTGCGCCGCCGCAATCATGCCGCCCTTCAAAATCATGCTGGGTTTTACACCAAAAAAAGCGGGTTTCCACAACACCAAGTCGGCGAGCTTGCCAATGGAGATCGATCCGACGATGTGCGAGATGCCATGTGTAATCGCAGGATTAATGGTGTATTTCGCGATATAACGTTTGGCGCGATAGTTATCATGACGTGCATTGTCTTGCGGTAGGCTGCCTCGCTGCACCTTCATCTTATGGGCCGTTTGCCAAGTCCGCATAATCACTTCACCAACACGCCCCATCGCTTGCGAGTCAGATGACATCATTGAGATCGCACCGATATCATGCAAGATGTCTTCAGCAGCAATCGTTTCGCGGCGAATACGCGATTCCGCGAAAGCCACATCTTCAGTGATCGCGGGGTCCAAGTGATGACACACCATCAGCATATCGAGATGTTCGTCTAAAGTATTGACGGTATAAGGTCTAGTTGGATTGGTGGATGATGGCAAAACGTTTGATTCTCCCACGGCAGCAATAATATCGGGAGCATGTCCGCCGCCAGCACCTTCGGTATGAAAAGTGTGGATAGTACGGTTCTTAAAAGCGGCAAGAGTATGTTCAAGAAAACCAGCCTCATTGAGCGTATCGCTATGGATCGCCACTTGCACGTCGTAACGCTCGGCCACACTTAAACAATTATCGATGGCAGCTGGTGTCGTGCCCCAGTCTTCGTGCAATTTGAGCCCGATAGCACCGGCCAAGATTTGCTCTTCAATCGGCCCAGGCAAGCTGACATTACCTTTACCCAAAAAGCCTAAGTTCATCGGAAACGCATCTGCTGCTTGCAGCATTGCATGAATATGCCAAGGCCCTGGGGTGCAGGTCGTTGCTGCTGTTCCGACCGCTGGCCCAGTACCGCCACCAAGCATCGTGGTGACACCACTCATCAAGGCTTCTTCGATTTGTTGCGGGCAAATAAAATGAATATGCGAATCAATGCCACCCGCCGTGACGATCATGCCCTCGCCTGCGATGATTTCAGTCGCAGCACCGATCACAATATTAACGCCAGACTGAATATCAGGATTACCCGCCTTACCGATGGCAGCAATCAAACCATCTTTCAATCCTATGTCAGCTTTAATCACGCCCCAATGATCTAAGATAACGGCATTGGTGATCACGGTATCCATCACCTGCGCATGCAATGCTTGCGATTGCCCCATACCATCTCGAATCACTTTGCCGCCGCCAAACTTTACTTCTTCTCCATAGAAAGCATAATCAGCTTCGATTTCGATAAATAACTCCGTATCAGCAAGACGAATACGATCACCTTTGGTAGGGCCGTACATTTCCGCATAGGCTTGACGCGAGATTTTTGTCATTGCAAATCTCCCATCACGAGGCCGTTGAATCCGAATACCTTACGCGCACCAGCCAAGCGAACAAGTTCTACAGTACGAACCTGCCCGGGCTCAAAGCGTACCGCGGTTCCTGCCGCGATATTTAAACGCATGCCATAAGCTGCTTGCCGCTCGAAGTGCAAAGCCGGATTGGTCTCGAAAAAATGAAAGTGCGAACCGACTTGTATTGGCCTATCGCCGCTATTTGCCACGGCAATCGTGATGCACATGCGGCCCGAATTTAATTCGATCTCGCCTGCTTCAATCAGCATTTCACCTGGTACCATAGTTTCTCTCTTACTCATATCATCAAGGTATCGGTTGATGCACGGTGACCAACTTCGTGCCATCGGGGAAAGTCGCTTCGACTTGAATGTCGGGAATCATTTCTGCAATGCCGGGCATGACATCCTCGCGCGATAAAATTTGCGTTCCTTCCGACATCAGTTGCGCCACCGTTTTCCCATCGCGCGCACCTTCCATAATTGCACAGGTGATTAAGGCAATCGCTTCAGGATAGTTAAGCTTCAAACCACGTGCACGGCGCCGTTCGGCCAATAAACCTGCAGTAAATATCAACAGCTTGTCGCGCTCGCGCGGGCTTAATTCCATACACCTACCTTTACCGATTTGCATTCTTCAAATAAAACTTAATGCTGCCCCGACGATCCATTTCAATCAAATGGTGCTTCTAAGGCAGCAATCAAAAAGGTAAAAGCAATTCCTATGCCAATACAGTAAATATGATGAAAGCGGATGAGACTAGATAGGAAGATGAGCAGGCGCGCTGCCAGATACTCGTCCACATTGGAATTTCTTCTTTTGAGAAAGCCTAGATAAGACCTTAAAATTAGCCTTATGTACGCCAGATTCTGAGGTCGATCGCCTCTCGACCTACAACAGCGGGACGAAGCAACTGCCACGCGAGTAACATAATTTGACGTGCACGCTCACTTGAGTTGCCGAGGTAGCGAACCGAGATCACATGTTTGATTTGAGTCACACCAAATTCCTCGTCCACGTGTAGTAGAGCCTGCGCCGCTTCGCGCAAAGTCTTGATCAGCTGCGCGCTGACATGTTGGCCGACACCGATTAGATTGGCATTTACACTGTATCCACGTAAGCCAAATACGCTATGCATAGAGTCACTCGGTGCCGCAATCGATCCTTGCTCAAACCATAGCAATCGCCCTTCGCGCCTAATCTGCACACGTTGCCGCAACAAACCTTGCTCGAATTGTTCACCCGAAGCAGTACGCCCAAAACATTGAATATCACAGAGGAAGCAGCTCGCATTCGCCGCCAGATCAATCTCTTGTTCGAGTATGACCTGTGCTTGATCGTAGAAGATACTTTCTTGTGGCATCCATTCTAAACAGGCATCTGCCTCGATTTTAAAGCGTAGCGATTGCCGCGACACTTTGCCGTTTGATTTATACCATTTTGCAGCGCCTGGATTACTGATCAATGCATGGCTCGACTCACCCACCGCAAGCTCAATTTCCAAAGCATCGCCACCAACCACACCACCCGGCGGATGCAAGACCAAGACGTGGCACACGGCATCACCTTCTGGGTAGAGTGCTTTCTGTACCCGCAAAGGGCCGACATGCTGTCGTTGGGTCAGTCTCGTCGTTTGCGCATCACGCGCAAAAGTGAGACGCAAAGCAGCTCGCCATCCCGAATGACTCTTGTCATTGTCAATGGATGCAGCAAAAACAGCGGAGCGCACTGCTTGCAGTTCCGCCGTTTCAATCAAGACTGGCGTTGGTGATAAAGCATTCATACGCTTACTATAAACTGCGTTAGCGAAGCACGTCATGCTTTTCGTTGTAGAAAACTTCTATTTTTTGCAGATAAAAATGGAACGCTACTTTGCAGTGCGAAACGCGTGCAGATGCACCAAATTATCTGCGTCGATGCACTGAAAAAATGCAGCGCACCGAATTGCTCTTGTCAGATTTAATAGGAAAAATCCAACTGCACTTTCGCAAAGTTTTGCGCACCTTTGGCGTTACTCAGCTCCGCGATTTCATTCCCACGTCGGATTACGGAAGCATGCAGGCGCCATTCGGTTCCCTGATAAACATAGGCAAGCTCGGCTTCGGGAACTAATCGTTTGGGGCTCACAGCAAGGTCTTGACGACGGAAATAGCCGCCTTGAATACTCGCATTATAGGCAACGGCACGGGCACCCGTTCGCAGCTGCAAGTAACTCGCCGTTTGCGTTGGCAACGCATTGAGTTGCCCCACTCGCACATTGAGGTCGACGCTCGCATCGGTAAAAATATTGCCGAAGCGTGCTTGCCATTGCGTATTGAAATCAATATTCGAATTCAGCTGTGTTCGGGCTGGGCTGTAAGCTATTTTCGCTACTGCACCCCATTCTTGATTCAACTGTGTATTCCAAGCTTGTGGCAAGGGTTGATTCAAAGCGCGATGCAAATTGGTTTGAGTCCATTCACCACCCGCACACGGCCCTAAGCAACCGATGTCCACCCCTACGCTAGTCGCGCTGCCGTCAGACATAAATAGATCTTTCGCCAAACCCAGATACAGCCATCCTGCATATGGATGATCCTGTTTTTGCAATTGAGATGGCTTTAATTTGATATCGGAAGCGGTGTACAGATCTTGCCCCAGCTGCCAACGGTAGCTCAAGACTTGAGTTTCACTAATCAGTGCATTCTTTCGTTGGAGGTGGATGCCACTCGTATAAAAACCATCATCTTTTTTCAGCAACATGCTGTCGTTCTCAACATCAAGCGACCATGTCAAACGCCCTTTCTCTTGCACTTGCTGGTATTCAGCGACAGACGGCCATAATTGTTGTGCCTGAACCAAAGACGGTAGGCTGCAGCTGGCAAGGCCTAGGCAACACAAAAAAAGTGATGGCTGAGAAAGAAGATGTAAGCGCATCGTGAAAGCCCTTGAATAAAAAAAGCGAACTCTATGTTCACAAGTTCGCTTATTTTACGTGAGCGTGTAGACAGCTGTGCAGTTCATTTGCTTTGCAATACAGCTTGTATCATCGCATGGCATGCGGCTGCTGTCTTCTCCGGCATTTCCATTGGCAATAAATGCCCTGCGGGTAGTTGGACAAAGTTTTTTCCACACATTTTGCGCGTTGCTCCGAGGCCGCCCTGCCGACATTCGACCGATTCAGTTCCACCGACAAATCCGATTGGCACCTTCAGACCTCGACGTGCAATCTTGCCCAAGATACTCGGCAAAGTAACATAAATTGCACTTTCAATTTCGCGTGTAAATTTGAGCGTGACGCCCTCTGGATGGGGAACCGTTCCTGCATCAATGTAATCTCTTAGCACTTGCGGCGGCCAAATCGCAAATTTATCTTTCGCAGAAAAATGCTCGAAGGCTTCTTCTTTATCTTTCCAAAGTATCCGCCGTTTAAGTGAAAACTGCGCAGGCGAATACTTATCCAGCAAACCCAGAACGCGAAAGGTCTTTAAAAACCAAGCGCGCCAACCGGTGACAACAGGTGAATCTATCATCACCACACAACGAACCAAATCTGGACGCTGACTCGCCGCCATCAAGGAGAGAATCCCCCCCAAAGAATGTCCTAACAAAATCACAGGCTCAGCATACTTGGCCTGCAAAGTATCGATCAATTCTTGGACTAGATGCGGCCAATTTGTCGTCACTGGATATTGCGGATTGTGCCCGTGCATGTCGAGCGCATCGATGTCGTAATGAGCTTCCAATGCTGCAAACATCTGACGATAGCTCCCAGAAGGAAAGCTATTACCGTGACAGAAATGGACTTTTGGTTTGCTCATACACTCTAAACTTCATTTATCAACTGCGGATGGATACCAGTAACGCGGATGCGTTTGGCGAAAATCTTCGATTTGGATTTGTTCGCCAAATTGTAATGTGATTGCACCGCTTGTGTCCGTCCTTAGAGGGATTACTCCAAAATCGAGGTAGCGTTGCCACACTTCTGGTTTAGGGTGACGATAGCGATTCAGATAGCCGAATTGATATAAAGCATAGCGCGGATGTACCGCTTGCACAAAAGCAGATGTTGACGATGTACCACTACCGTGGTGCGGCACTAATAACACCGAAGCTTGCAGTCGCTCCGGAATACTATTGACGAGCTCGTCTTCTTGTACCGCTTCAATATCCCCGGCCAACAGTAAGCTATGCTGAGCGTTTGAAATTTTCAGGGTACAGCTACGGGCATTGGTTTTCCATTTATCGCTGGTATAGATGACAGCAACGGGGTGTAGGAACTCAAAATGCACGCCATCCCATTCCCAACTTTGTCCTGCGACGCAACGTTGATGCTGTGTCGCCGATTTCACAATCTCATGATCATGGTTCAGCGAAGTTCTCAAAAGAGGGATTGTGATACTTTTCATTAAACTTAGCGCGCCACCAGAATGGTCGCTATCGGCGTGCGAAATCACCATTTCGTCCAAGTGATGAATGCCGCGTCCCTGCAGATAAGGCAAGATCACTCTCAAACCGCTATTGCTTTCATCGCTCTGACCCGGCCCTGAGTCGTACAGTAAGCGATGATGCGCAGTCTCGATCAACAGCGAGGTACCCTGGCCCACATCAAACGCTGTCACATGAAATTGAGCTGCTGGTGGTGCCGTGACAGGGTTCGCCAACATCGGCAAACAACAAAAAACGCCCAATAGCCGTGCAGGCAAGGCGCGTGGCGCCAACAGCCATAACAGACCCAAAATCGCTAGCAACACCATCCACCAACTCGGTTGCGGCGCACTCCATACGGCCAAGCGATTCACGCTCAAGCACTGCAGCAATTCGACCAGAAGAGCCATCGATGCATGCGCCAGCGCGAGTAAAGGCTGCGCCAAAGTCAGAGGAAGAACACTGGCGAGCAATGCAAGTGGCGTCACCACAAAACTAATCAACGGGATCGCGACCGCATTTGCGATAGGACTGACCAAAGAAACCTGCGAAAACAAAAAGAGCGTTAATGGCACTAGCCCTAAAGTGATGGCATATTGGGCCCGAGCAGCCCCCATCAGTTGCTGTTTCAACTTCGCCCACATAGAGGCAATCCATGGCATAGACGAAGTTTTTCCTTCTGTGCCAGCCAGCTCTTTCTCCGCTATCGTTTCAGTATCAAGCGAAGTTTGATTGCCGCTTGATGTCGCTGCATCACTCACATACAACAGCACCGCCACTGCGGCGAAGGAAAGCCAAAATCCTGACCACAATACTGCCCAAGGGTCGAATAACAACACCCCCCATAAGGCCAAACAGAGAACTTGACTTGCTTGTCCTGCGCGTCCACTCCACACTGCGAGCGCAACCACGCTGAGCATGCACAAAGTTCTTTGGGCCGGCACACCAAATCCTGCCAATGCCACATAGATCAATGCAGCTACTGCGGCCGACAAAACCATCACTTTGCGCACCGGTATCAATAGCGGCCAGTCGCGCCCTACATAAAATGAACGTCGCCACAGAAAACCAAAGCAGGCTGCAAACATTCCCGCGATCATCGTAATATGTAGCCCAGAAATCGAAACCAAATGACCTATTCCGGTGCGGTTAAAAATCGTCCAATTGCTTTGACTAATTTCACTCTGATCCCCAATGACTAAGGCAACAAGCACGCCAGCATACCTGGTGTCGCCATTCGCCAATAAGGCCCTATGCAAACGTTCACGTAGCAGATAGCGACTTCGTTCAATCAGATTATTCGCGGTCCATACAAAATCATCGACCAAGCTAGGCTGACTTGCACCGCTGCTGTCGGTCGTCATACGAACGTTGGCGCTCGCACCTAGGCCTTGTTCTAGCATCCACGCTTCATAGTCAAAACCATAAGGATTGGCGTTGCCATGAATGGGCTTGAGCTTCAATGTAAAACGCCAACGTTGACCCGGCTGTAGATTCGCGAACTGACTTGGATTATTCGGATGATCAAACCAAGAAACGGCTAACCGATGCGGGATCGACGATTTCGATGCCGAATTCGTCGCTTGTTGACGGTCCAATTGAAACTGAAAATGCCATCCTTGCGGAGAACGCGTTGGTAGGCTGGTGATCACGCCACTTAACGCATATTCCTGACCAACTAGACTACTCGATAAATGCTCGCTCAAACGATTATGCGCAACAGTTCCAGCCCAGCTGAGGCCGAAAGCAAATCCACAAAAGGCTTGCAGGACATAAGACTTCCATCCGAGCTTTTGAGAAGATGCCGGTTCAATCGCTAGCCGTGAATGTGCTCTTCGAAACAAGGAGAGGCACACAAAAATGCCGAGGCAGACGAGTATGCAGAGATACACTGGGAGTGGAAACAAAGATGCTTGCTGCTGCAAACAAAATACACCGACCGCGAATGCCAGTGTCATGCAACGCATTATGCACCCTGCACGCCCGAGGCCTTAATGAGTTGGGCTAAGCGCGGTAAAACATCTAACACATTCGCGCTGGTTTGCCCCGCGGCCTCCTCGATAGAACAGCCACGTAAATTTGCAAACTCATGACCGATTTGGACTAATTCACCGGGGGTATTGATTCCCGGATGACACCAACGAGGAGCAATGTCAGGCGCGTCGGTCTCTAATACGATACTGTTGAATGGCAAACCACTTGCTAGGCGTCGCAGTTGCAAGGCCCGCGTAAAGGTCATGGCACCGCCGAAGCCAAGTTTAAAGCCAAGCTCAATAAAATTTCTCGCCTGTTGTTCGCTACCATTGAAGGCATGGGCGATACCGCCCGGCACCGAAATACGCCTCAGATATTTTAAAATTTGATCTTGCGATTTACGCACATGCAACAGCACGGGCAAACCAAAGTCGCGCGCTATTTTTAACTGTTCGCTATAGAAAAAGAGCTGTTTTTCTTTGAGCGGGCTTTCACACAAGGCAGGCACAAAAAAATCGAGGCCAATCTCGCCGATCCCAATGAAGCGTGAAGCCAGTGCAGAATTCGAATCTCCCATTAATGCGGTAACCTGCTCGCGCAAAAATTGTAAGTCTTCTTCCTTCGAGCTTGGCACATACATAGGATGAATTCCAAGCGTGTAATAACAATGCGCATGGTTTTGCGCGAGCTCCTGCACTGCAGAAAAATTCGAACGGTGCACCGCTGGGATGACAATCGCTGAAACGCCCATGCGTACCGCTTCGTCGGCGAGCTGCATGGATTTCCCTGCGAACTCACTGGCATCTAGATGACAATGGCTATCGATCCACATATGGTCTCAAAGTCGTATCACTTTCATCTCAAACTTGATCAACAAACTGAAAAGCTCAAACCTCTTGCGCTTTTTTCTTAGCGGCTAAAGCCTTGCTCTCTTTTTTCAGCTCTTTTGACACAGGGCACACTGCCTGCATGAAACCCGCTAAAGTATTTGCCAAATTTTCACCTTGGAGGCGATAAAACACGTATTGACCGCGTTTATCACTGACGACTAAGCCCGCAGACTCTAGAATCTTCAAGTGCTTCGACAAGGACGGCTTCGTCATATCGAATCGCTCAGCAATCTCACCGGCCGACAGTTCTGTTTCCGACAGATAAGCCAAAATCTTTCTGCGCGGTGTCGAGGCCAAGGCTTCGAATATTTTGTCCATATTTTGCCTTTTTTTCAACAAAAATTATATTAACTCAGCGATTGCGGCGCCACGATCGCCGATTTGTCGCTTTTGCTTCACTACACTGCAAGACCAAACACGAGACGTCCTTGGCACGCAAACTGAAGTCTTATCAGTTTAGTGTACCTCAGTTTACATGATATTGAGCTAGTTAGACAATTAGCCAGTTAGCTAAATATAAGATACAATACAGCACAATTTAGCACATCAAGGAACGATCATGCATAGCGTCCAATCAACCAACACCAATGTCGACCAGCACGAAATCGCACGCTTCAATGCTTTGGCCAGCCGCTGGTGGGATGAGAACTCTGAGTTTCGTCCTTTGCATCGCATTAACCCACATCGGCTTGAGTGGATAGATCAATTGGCTTCGCTTGAAGGGAAGAAAGTCATCGATATTGGTTGCGGTGGAGGCATCCTCGCAGAAGCGATGGCAAAACGTGGTGCACAAGTCTGCGGCATTGATTTGGCGGGCAAACCATTAGAAATCGCTCGTTGGCATGCGGCGCAAGTGGATGTGAAGCTTGAATATGCGGACAGTAGCGCTGAAGAGTGGGCAACTAAGCATCATCAACATTATGATGTCATCACCTGCATGGAAATGCTGGAACATGTGCCCGATCCCTCCAGCGTCATCGCTGCTTGCAGTAGCATGCTGAAACCGGGTGGCTGGTGTTTCTTCTCGACCATTAACCGCAACCCACTGGCTTATCTCACTACCATTATCGGCGCGGAATACGTCTTAAGGACTCTCCCGATAGGCACGCACCACTATCACAAGTTTATACGTCCCCATGAACTGATTCAGATGGCAGAAAACTGTGGCCTGCAATTGATCGAAAAAAAGGGATTAGGCTACAACCCGATCACACAAAATTTCCGCCTAATTCGTTTTACCGGCATGGCCTATCTTTTGGCGATGAAAAAAGTCTAAGCTCAACGCGCTCTTCTTAAACGACCTGAATAAGAAAACAAAAAACCAAGCAGGGGAAAATGAAAAGCGACCTCAAACAGGTAGCCACCATCGCTAATCGTTTTTTTCGCTTGCAATCTGGGGAATACCAAAAGAGGCAGCGGCAAGCCGAACCAAGTCACACGCAACAAACGCCAGCGCCAAGCACCATGCTGACCCAATTCAACGCCCAAACGCAGACGTAGGTGTCCATGTTGCTCTATCCAATACCCCTTCTGAAAATTCCCCACCGGCTTGAACTGACTTTCCACAACACTCGCTTCATTGTTGGAAGATCGCAGATCTGCTCCAAAAGTTCGACACCAAAACATGGTTTGATCACGATGTGAGACTTCTAGAGAAAAATCACAACGCCCTGCTGCAATCAAACGGGCAGGGATTCCCATACTTTTGGCAATGCGCCGCCCTAGCCAGCCCGCCGCTCCCTTACCAACTTTCAATTCCACCTGCCCACGCAGGATTCCACCGTCGCGATGCAGACTTTGCAGCGAAGGATGTAAAGCTGTAAATTGGGCTCCAAACCAGGTGACCGTAGAATTTTCTTGAATGACTGACATTAGGCTATAAAGATTCCGGTTCTCGATGCAAAGAGTGTAGCAGTTTATCCTGAAAGCAACATTCCCAACTTCAGAATAATCCTTCAATTACTTTGATCAAGAATGTCCCGAAATGACCGCAAGCTGTCGCAAACAGGGCTAATCAAGTCGCTCCGCTACTGTTATTATCTTCTCCATGGCGCCGTCTCGAATGTGGCGCAAACTTAGACTTTAAATGAGAAGACATCGAGGAAATCATGTTAGCACTACGCCCTAACTGCGAGCATTGCAATACGGATCTCCCTCCTGATTCCGACCAAGCCATGATCTGCAGCTTCGAATGTACCTTCTGTCTCGATTGTGTCGTTCAGGTCTTACAACACGTATGCCCAAATTGTGGTGGCAGTTTCAGCCCTCGCCCCATTCGCCCGGCATTTGATGGAAAAAATGAAAATGATTTACAACACTATCCAGCCAGTACCGAGCGCAAATATCGTCCTGTTGACACGCAAGCCCATGCTGCTTGGCTTGCTGCCCGCAATCAAAAGGTTTGAAAGCGATGCCGATGAAGCCTTCCACACCACAAGCACAAATCATCTACTTTTTAATCTTGCCTGACATTTTAATGGTGGACTTGGCAGGACCGGCTGATGCATTTTTGTTTGCCAATCGACGCAGTGAACAAAGTTTATTTGAACTGCGTTATGTCAGCCCTGTTCAAGATCCATCAACCTCATTGGGATTAAGGCTACACGCGATAGCTCCACTGCCAACCACGATTGAAGACCATGCATGGGTCATCATTCCGGGCACTTTATGCCAACGATTCGATGCCAATACAGTATCAGCGAAAGCGGCGATCCATTGGTTGAAAGACACCCTGCATCAACAACGCCTCATCTGCATTTGCGCTGGCGGCTTGATCGCGGCCCACGCTGGCCTCTTGAGCCAAAAACATGCAACCACCCATCATAGCCATCTCGATGAGATGCGGGAGATCGATCACAGTATCCTTGTTGAAGACAATCGTATTTTTGTCGAAGATGGACATGTCGCCACTAGTGCGGGCGTGACCGCAGGCATAGACTTAAGCCTACATCTAATTAGCCAACACTGCTCCCCACCACTAGCGATGGAAGTGGCGCGAGCGATGTTGATTTACTTTCGACGCAGCGGACAGGATGCGCAACTGTCGCCTTGGTTAATGCATAGAAACCATGTCCACCGCACGGTCCACAAAGCACAGGATTTATTAAGCCATCACCCTGCCTACCCTTGGCAATTAGATGAGTTAGCCAACAAACTCGGCACCAGCACTCGTCATCTAACCCGATTATTCAAAGAACATACAGAAATATCGGTGCATGACTACTTAAACAGTTTGCGCCTGAATCTTGCCGATCAGTTTCTCTCACAAACAAATTGGTCTATCGAACGCGTTGCCGAATCTGCGGGTTTTGGCTCAGCGCGACAATTTCGTCGTGTTTGGCAGGCAAAGCATGATAGCCCTCCTTCGCAATTTCAACGAAAATGAGCTCAATATGAAGCCACAAACTGTCATAAACACACAGGCAGGCCCTGCACTGCTCTTAGTTGACGTACAAACTGCTTTCGACGATCCATTTTGGGGGCCGCGCAACAATCGACAAGCCGAATCGAATATTGCTCGCCTGCTCGCTGCTTGGCGCCAAGCTCAGCTCCCGGTGATTCACATACGACATTGCTCAGTTGAGCCCAATTCGACCTTACGCGAAGATCGTCCCGGCAATGCATTCAAACCAGAAGCCATGCCTATCGCCGGTGAGATTGAATTCAAAAAATCCGTCAACAGCGCCTTCATTGGCACGTCGCTGCATGAATATTTGCAAGAACAAGGTTTGCAAGAATTGGTGATTGTTGGCATCAGTACCGATCACTGTGTATCAACCACGACGCGTATGGCTGGCAACCTCGGTTACATCAATTTTTTAGTGGAAGATGCGTGTGCGACTTTTGACCGTATCGATCATCACGGTCGCCTGCACTTAGCGCAGGACATTCATGATATCCATCTTGCGAGTTTGAACGGAGAATTTTGCTCAGTCGTGCGGACTGACGATGTCATCAAGAAATTCACCCCAGCTGCAATTTAGTTCGAGGGACTAGTCTCTTCAGGGGTAAAGCCCCACTGCGGGCTCAATAAAATCGCAAGCACCGAGGCCGCAGCAATCGCGATCGATAACCATAGCGCAAAGGATGAATCCGCAACGCGTTGCGGATAAATCTTCACCACAGCGCCCAAACCAATCAAGTTCCCACCCGCCACTAACACTGCCGAAGCGTAGTCATGAAAACGACGCGCTTTGTTCGCGCCAATTGCCCATTTCTGATGTGTGTTATAGCTCGGCAGCACCAGATGAGCATCATCTAATTGTTCAAGTGCCGAAAGAAATCGACGCAGATTCGTAATGGCACGCTCAGCCTTATAGTTAAGAAATGCCAAGCTCAGCGAGGCAACGGGGAAGCCCAACATTAACCATTCGACGGGCACTTCGCCACGAGTTTCACTCGATTTCAAGGCGACCAAGGCAGCCAACAAACTCACCACTAAGGTCACATACAGAGCAAGCGCCTGCTGACGCTGCGTGATACGTGCGTTCACCTCGTTATAAGCAGCGATAAATCGGTAATTGGCGTCAACAGCAAAAGATTTACTCATAGTGAGCCCATTCAACAATTAGACTTTGATTATACGACCTTCGCTTAGACATAATCGAAACACATTGGCGATCAACCGCAGTCATCGATGTAATTAAAGAACGCAATTGTCCTCAGGCATCGCAATTAGTATCAATAAAATAATAACCCATCAATCGAACAAGAAATCCTTGGGCCACCTATTTAAAAGACGTTACCAACAATAGAGCAAAGATAAGCGCATAAAGCCAATGCCATTAAGAAATTGAGCCGTGCTCAGCAAGAATTTTTTAGATGTTCTAGAATTTCAGTAATTCGTGAAAATTCAGAAAATTAAAGAAGTCATAGAAATAAGCCTATGAATCGACCCGCTTCAAACAAAGCTTTACGCCACGTCCAAAACAAGAACCACAAGGAAACTACCATGGAAACTCTTAGCCCTCTGACCCAACGCTTCATTTTGCATTTTGGCGAAATGGGCAGCCGCTGGGGCATCAATCGCACCGTTGGCCAAATGTATGCGCTGCTCTACGTGATGGGCAAACCGATGAATGCAGACGAGATCGCAGAACATCTCTCTTTTTCCCGCTCCAACGTCAGCATGGGTCTCAAAGAGTTGCAAGCGTGGCGACTGGTGAAATTAATGCATAAGCCGGGCGATAGACGCGAATACTTTGAACCACCGAAAGATATCTGGGATATTTTCAAAGCCTTACTGGAAGAACGTCGTCGTCGTGAAATTGAGCCGACACTCTCGATGTTGCGCGATGCACTGCTCGAAAACCCTGCCTCAGAAGAAGACAAACGCGCACAAGAACGTATGCGAGAAATGTATCAACTCATTGAGCTCTCCACTTCTTGGTTTGATGATGTCCAACGCTTGTCGCCAGAAACCCTGGCTTCACTAATGAAGATGGGCTCCAAGGTCGGGAAACTACTCGACATCCGCGACAAGTTCCGCTTTAGCGATAAAGACGAGCAAGCAGAAAACAGCTAAGGAAGCATCATGAAAATCCAACAGCTTTGGCAAAAGAGTCGCTACACCGGACTGCCCTTGTATTTGGAAATTAGCATTTTCCTTTGCATCAAGCTGTTGGCCATCTTCATCATGTGGAAGCTTTTCTTCTCCCAACCGCAAACCAAGAAAATGCGACTACCCACCACAACGGTAGAACAGCATTTGCTCAGCGCACCACAAGACATCAAAAAAGATCAGAGCGTCGCCGCGCCAGACGCCGCTGCATCCCAACCGAGAAAAACAGGTCAATGATATGAATCCCATCGAAGAAGTCGTCAACCTCTCACGACTACAGTTTGCACTGACAGCCATGTACCACTTTCTATTTGTCCCACTCACTCTGGGACTATCGTGGATCTTGGTAATTATGGAATCCGTTTATGTGATGACAGGTCGCGAAGTCTATCGTGACATGACGAAGTTTTGGGGTAAGTTATTCGCCATTAACTTCGCCATGGGCGTGACAACCGGTATCACTTTGGAATTTCAGTTCGGGACGAACTGGTCCTACTACTCGCACTATGTGGGCGACATCTTCGGTACACCATTAGCGATCGAAGGCATGATGGCATTTTTCTTGGAATCCAGCTTTGTCGGCTTAATGTTTTTTGGCTGGGATCGCTTATCAAAACAAGCTCACTTAGGCGTGACCTTTCTGGTCGCGCTTGGCTCCAATCTTTCTGCGCTTTGGATCTTGATTGCGAACGGTTGGATGAATAACCCGGTTGGTGCGGAGTTTAATTACGAAACCATGCGTATGGAACTCACCAGCATCGCCGCCGTGATTTTCAATCCGGTCGCGCAAGTGAAGTTTGTCCATACCGTTGCTTCTGGCTACGTCGCAGCCTCGATGTTTGTGCTTGGCGTCTCATCGTATTATTTACTCAAAGCACGTGACACTGGCTTTGCCATCCGTTCGTTTGCGATTGCTGCGGCCTTTGGTCTTGCTTCCACTTTATCGGTGATCGTCCTCGGTGATGAATCTGGCTATACGGCCGGTGAAGTCAACAAAGTTAAACTCGCGGCGATTGAAGCAGAATGGCATACCGAGCCAGCACCCGCCCCCTTTACCGTAATTGGCTTACCGAACGACAAAAAAGAACACACTGACTACGCGGTAAAAATCCCCTACTTGATGGGCATCATTGCCACGCGCTCAACGGACACTCAAGTCACCGGCATCAAAGATCTCAAACAAGAGAATCGCGAACGCATTATTAAGGGCATGCATGCTTATGACTTATTGACCCAACTCAAATCCAATACACTTGAAGGCAAAGCATTACAAGCCATAAAGGATGAGTTCAAAGAAGCGAAAGTCGATTTAGGCTACGGTCTATTACTAAAAAAATATACAGATAAAGTCGTCGATGCCACACCACAGCAAATCGATCAAGCTATGCATGATTCCATTCCCAAAGTGGCGCCTTTGTTCTTTGGCTTTCGTCTCATGGTAGGACTAGGCGTGCTCTTCTTATTTATCTTTAGCGCCTCCTTCTATTTCTTGATCCGCAAACGCCTCGCAAAGCAACGTTGGTTACTGAAGCTCGCTCTGTTTAGCATTCCGCTTCCTTGGGTGGCGATTGAAGCAGGTTGGATTGTGGCGGAATATGGTCGGCAGCCTTGGACTATCGCTGGCGTTTTACCAACCCACCTATCGGCATCGACTCTAAGTGCCAACGACCTCGTATTCAGCCTTACAGGTTTCTTTCTGTTCTATACCGCGCTGTTGATCGTGGAGCTCTACCTCATCATTAAGTATGCACGTCTAGGGCCGAGCGCACTGCACACAGGTAAGTATCACTTTGAAACCGAACATCAGCTAAGCGCATAAGGACAAATCATGTTTGACTATCTCACGCTCAAAATAATTTGGTGGTGTTTCGTCGGCATCTTATTGATAGGCTTCGCTTTGATGGATGGCTTTGATTTCGGGGTTGGCATGCTCTTACCCTTCGTCGGCAAGACCGATGTCGAACGACGCATTATGCTCAATAGCGTAGGTCCAACTTGGGAAGGCAATCAGACTTGGTTCATCACCGCAGGTGGGGCCTTGTTCGCTGCTTGGCCATTAGCGTATGCCGCTGCATTCTCTGGTTTCTATATTGCCTTGATGGTGCTGTTGTTTGCGCTGTTCTTCAGACCTGTGGGTTTTGACTATCGCAGCAAATTAGCTGATCCGCGTTGGCGTTCTACGTGGGATTGGCTGCTATTTATCGGCGGTTTCGTCCCTCCTTTGATTTTTGGCATTGCTTTCGGCAATCTACTACAAGGTGTTCCCTTCCACTACAACGGTGAAATGCGTTTGGCCTATGAAGGCGGATTCTTCGACTTACTCAATCCCTTTGGAATGTTGTCTGGCATCTTGAGCGTGGCAATGTTGTGCATGCATGGAGCCGCCTTCCTTTTGTGCAAAACAGATGCCGCTATCGTCGCTCGCGCACGTATTGCGCTTAAGTGGAGTGCCGCGATCACTGTCGTATGTTTTATCATCGGCGGATGGATGATCGCGACCCAAGTTCAGGGATATCACATCACCAGCATGCCGGACGCGAATACGGCATTTATGCCGATAGCAAAAACAGTAGAACGTATCAATGGCGCTTGGCTCAGCAATTTCCAACAACATAGCGCCCTATACCTCATTCCTGGGACTGCGATAGTTGCGGCATTACTCAGCATACTCTTCACCCATCTACTACGGCCAAGGCTGGCATTCATCGCCACTGGCACAAGTGTGGCGGGTATCATTCTGACTGCTGGCGTAGCGATGTTTCCTTTCGTGATGCCTTCTTCTCTGCAACCAAATAGCAGCTTAACTGCTTGGGATGTAGTTGCGAGCCATAAGAGTTTAGGCATTATGTTTTGGGTGGTCGTATTTTTCTTGCCCATCATTATGATGTACACCGCTTGGATCTATCGTGTCATGCGAGGCAAAGTCGACGCAAAGCACATCGCAGATCACCAACACTCAGCATACTAAGGAGAACACGATGTGGTACTTTAATTGGATACTCGGTATAGGATTAGCGCTGGCCTTAGCCATCATTAATGTCATGTGGCTAGAAGCCAATTATGCCTTTGGTGAACGGGATGAGGCAAAAACCCAAGAGCGTTTTGAAGAAGCAATGCGCGAAGAGCAAGCTGAACATTGAACAGATCAAGAGCATCAGCGATGCCAAACAAAAAAGCACGAGGTGTTCTCGTGCTTTTTGTTTGACTTAGCCAGTTGCAATTTAGTTTTGAGGACGAATCACTCGATCCTTACAGCTAAAACTATTGGTCGTTACCTTCTCCACATTACCTTGCCCACAAGTCGCAATTGCTTGTTGCGACATGATCGCGATTTGTTTGCCACTTTCGACATTGCTTTCGCTGACGGAAATGCAAGCACTTAAGCTTGATGCGACAACTAATACTGAGGTGAATGCGATAATTTTCTTGAACATAATTTTCTCCAAATGGGCGAGTTATAATGACTACTGACACTCAATGCATCAGCTAGGCTATTGGTTGACAGTCTAAATACACTCTTTTGCACAATTCCCGCTTAAGTTCCTTATTTGATCCCGGCTTTACTGCGAATATCTGCTGGAATCGCATCCTTATGCACCATGAAGTAAATCGTTTTCATTCGTATGTAATTGCGGCTCATATGCAGATAGCCTTCAAACGGGCCGACTGCGGCACCGTAACTATTTTTCGTTAAATAGTAGGTTTTTCCATTCTCATCCTTCGACAAACCGACGATATGCATGCTATGGTCATCTGTACTACGCCAATCATCGAAGGTTTCTTGTCGCGCCAGCTGAGTCACTTCTTTCGTATCATCTTCAAGGACAGCGATGCCTTCTTTGGGATTGAATCCCTTCTCACTGGTGTCACCACCCCAAGAAATTGTGAAGCCCTTACTCAATGCATTGCTCATGATCTTTTCCATATCATCAAGTGGCACATTGAGATAACGCGCATCATGCGACCAATTGTCGGGAATCTCCAAACGCATGCGCTGATAAAAAGGATGATGTGTGAAACTGGTGACCTCAACATAATCATCAGGATTAAGCCTCAAGATTTGATCGCGAAAACTTTGTGGCGTATGCATCTTGCCTTCATACATAAAATTTTGCGGAGGCTTGCCAATATAGGCATCCAAAATTCCTTCGAAGGCGGGTTTCCAAGATTTGGTCGGGCGAGCCCCCTTCACGACCGCATCTAAAAAAGCCTTGGTCACGGCTGCCAATTCCGCGTGATCGAGGCGCGTTTCGCCTTCCTTCAAGCCGGTAAAATTGGCTCTTGGCACGGCACCAAAGCGACGTAGCATATCCATCGCATCGTGATTATTCCCACCTTCCCAAAAATTGGCACGGCCTTGTGCTCGCACATAGGCATCGGCTTTCAATGGGTAGGCATGGCGTACGGCAAACACTTCGGATAGCTCAATCAATTTTCCACCTTGACGTGCCACTTCACTTTCCATGAAAGAGGCAGTTGCAAAATTCCAGCAAGTATTCGTGCGCGCTTGATCTTTAACCGAAGTGCGAGCCGCTTGTGCTTCAATTGAAAATACTTTTTTTGTCGAAGCGGAAGGGTTGGGGGTCGACTGCTGTGCACTAGCAGTGATGGGGCAAGATATGGTGCCCACAGCAAAAGCAGCGAGCGCGAAAAACATGGAACAGGATGTCATGTTGGTCTCAGTGATGATTGTTGTTAATGATGTACTACGTCGCACACATCATAAACACTGAGACCAGAAAACACCAGATTACATTTGCAAATTCTGTTGCGACCGAAATGCAATAATACCCACCTCAAGTTCGACACTTGGGTGTCCATTGATTGCCTAGTAATTACTCATCAAACACCTATCGAGCGCCATTTGGCCCGAACCAAGTTAAGCCTAATAGCCCCTGTGGATCGAGCATCTTCTGCATATTCCCAGCCAGAGCCTGAGCCGCAGTTGAAGTATAGCGTTGATAGAAATCGATATTGTATGGGCCAACACCATGCTCGGCACTAAAACTACCCTGATAGCGATTCACGACTAAATCGTATATTTCAGTACGGATATGCTGTACCACTTGCGCGTCATAGGCGGGAATATTTTCCTCCTGTGGCCACACCATATTGAAATGGCAGCCACCATCGGCCCAGTGGCCAAAATCCATCACTTTTATCCAAGGATACTTTTGCGCCATCAGCGCTAGGCCTTCGTCACGGAAGGCGACGAAGGAAGAACGTGGCATAGAGATGTCGAAAGCAATCATCTTGCCTTCATGACGCAATGCCTCGCTAATCGCATGACGTATACGCCAGAGATCCTTACCACGGCCGACAACAGCATTCTCTACCACATCACCAAATAGATTCTCGAGACAGCGCATCAGCACGCTCTCTAAATCGATACCTGTCACTTGCGGATCAGCCGTACTCGCGAGTTCAAGCAAGACACAATAGTTAGGCACAGGCTCTGGCGCGAAAGGATTCGCAATACTCGGAATATGCTTCAACACGGCTTGAAGCGCAGCACCCGACACGCCTTCAAAGGCAGTCAAGAATTCGCTGCAATCGCGCTCTAGTACACTCAACAATTCCAATACCGCAGCTTGATCACGTGGCACCACGAGTGCTGTCGCTGTTTGTTTCGGAATACGATGCACTTGCAAAACGGCGCGCGTAATGATGCCGTAAGCGCCGCTACTACCAATAAACAACTGTTTCAGATCGGGGCCAGTATTATTCTTGCGCAAAGCCGATTGCAAGTCCAAGACCTCGCCCGCTGGGTGCATCAAGACCGCACGTAGACCCAATAAATTTTGACGCACATCGCCATACTTAATCAGGCGTGCACCGCCGGTATTGGCAGCGATCATGCCTCCAATCGAAGGATTCGCGCCAAGGTCGATAGGGAAAAACAAACCATGTGGCTCGAGTGCATCGTTGAGCTCTTGTAAAGTCACGCCGGCATCCACCGTCACGGAACGATTGATCGCGTCAACCTCAATATGCTTTTTCAAACGTTCCAAGCTCAACACGACAAAGCGACCACTGGCATCTGGAGTACTTGCTGCCACTAAACCTGTATTCGCCCCTTGCAACACAAGCGCCTGCCCTGCTTCCGCACACAAACGCACGCAATCCACGATTTGCTCATGCGTATCAGGGCGCAATACAGCCAAGGTCGAACCCTGACCATAACGTGCCCCCGTCGTAAAACGCGCGCAGTCATTCGTATCAGTCAACAAACCGTGCACACCAAGCACAGCAGCCAGCGCTGCCAAAAGAGCTTGTTGTTGAGAATCAGAGGTCGTAGGTGTCAGCATAGGTTTCAGTTAAAGGGTAAAGACAAATTCCAACGCGAATTCAAATTCGCTTCAAAGGGTGCAGCTAGCAAAACAATCTCAAGTAAAGACACTGGATTCCCGCCTTCGCGGGAATGACGGCAATCTGAGATGACTCAAGTAAGTACATCGAAAAAAATCCCCTTACTCGAAAACGCCAGTTTAGGCCGTGCGTTTTCCGCAGTGTTCTTCAAAGCACTTTCAATCTACGAAAGCGCTAATTCGCGCAATGCTGTCCCAGCAAGGCGTAGCGCCGAAGACAGTACTTTAGTGCGGCGAGGCGCTACAACGCCGCTGGGGCGGCATTTCGCGGATGAGATAAATCGTGCAATGCGTTCCCAGCAAGGCGCGCCTCCGAAGACAGTACGCGAGTACGGCAAGGAGAAGCAACGCCGCTGGGGGTGCATTTCACAACCGTATCAGATAAATCGTGCAATGCGTTCCCAGCAAGGCGTAGCGCCGAAGACAGTACTTTAGTACGGCGAGGCGTTACAACGCCGCTGGGG
>CANHZI010000037.1 GCA_947464955.1 Oxalobacteraceae bacterium | reverse complement strand
GAGTGCTGCAAGTCGTATTTCTTACCTAGGGCAACGTACCCCAGCGAGCCATTTAAATACTCTCGTACTACACGGTATTTAAACTCTTCTGTATGTTTAGCCATTAAAAAACCCCAAAAGTTGGTGTCCAACTTTTGGGGTTCAGTTCAAAACTCAATTGAGTTCACGCATTTTTTTTACTTCAAATCGCTTATTTTCGCTTATTTGATCGGCAATGCCGTCGTATTTTTGACTTCTTCCATCACCGCATAAGTGTGCGTTTCGCGCACACCGCTCAGCTGCAGCAGGGACTTGCCTAGGAAGTCTCGATACGCGTTCATGTCTTTGACCCGGGCTTTGACCAGATAATCGAAGCCACCAGCAACCATATGACATTCCAATACCTCTGGAATCGCTTGTACGCCACGCTTGAAGGCATCGAACACGTCTGGCGTGGTACGATCTAATACCACTTCGATGAAGACCAGTAAGGCGACATCAAGCAAATGTGGATTTAGTTGGGCTGTATAGCCTAAAATGTAGTCTGATTCTTGCAGCTTACGCACACGTTCCAAGCAAGCTGCTGGGGACAGATTGACGCGCGTTGCAAGTTCTACATTACTGATGCGGCCGTCATTTTGTAATTCGGCCAGGATTCTTTTACTGATTTTGTCTAGCATAAGAAGGCAGTGTAGGTAGTTTTTAATAAAATTTGGTCTTATTGTCGCACAAAATAGAATATTTCGATATACCTTCGAATTTCCAGAATTAATCCTCGTCAATCCTCTATACAATTGAACATTAATCTGTTTATGCCCGTTTGGGCAAAATTATAATAAACCATACCTATGACCACCCCAACCAACTCCACTCCATTCAGTGCTCTGCAGCAAGAACTGCTAGCGAATCCAAGCGCTTTACGTAACGCAATTACTGAGGCTTATCGCCGCGATGAGGCTGAGGCCGTGCAATGGCTGCTCGCCAATATCAAAGACGTGCCCGCAGCGCAGGCTAATATTCGAGATTTAGCGCACAAATTGGTCAGTTCAGTGCGCCAACAAAGAACGCGGGCATCCGGTGTTGATGCACTGATGCATGAGTTCTCTTTGTCCTCTGAAGAAGGCGTGGCTTTGATGTGTTTGGCAGAAGCCTTGTTGCGTATTCCTGATGCCTCTACTAAAGATCGTTTGATCGCCGACAAAATTAGTAAAGGCGATTGGCGCAAACACTTAGGCGAATCTCCTTCCTTGTTCGTCAACGCCGCGACTTGGGGTTTGCTGGTTACAGGTAAATTGGTCAGCACGAATAGTGATCAAGGTTTGGGCTCTGCCTTAACGCGCTTGATCGCAAAAGGTGGCGAGCCTTTGATCCGTAAAGGCGTTGATTTGGCGATGCGTATGCTCGGCAACCAGTTCGTCACGGGCCAAACTATCGATGAAGCACTGAAAAACAGTCAAGATAATGAAGCGCGTGGCTATCGTTATTCCTACGATATGTTGGGCGAGGCGGCTTTGACTATGCATGATGCAGCGTTCTACTACAAAGCGTATGAGACCGCGATCCAT
The DNA here is from genome assembly GCA_947464955.1 of Oxalobacteraceae bacterium. Taxonomy (GTDB): domain Bacteria; phylum Pseudomonadota; class Gammaproteobacteria; order Burkholderiales; family Burkholderiaceae_D; genus Undibacterium. The sequence continues at coordinate 30,456 of CANHZI010000037.1, read as the reverse complement.
GCGATTGGTAAAGCGTCAAACGGACGCGGTATTAAAGATGGTCCAGGTATCTCGGTCAAACTGTCGGCTTTGCATCCACGTTATTCACGCGCGCAACGTGCTCGCACGATGAGTGAATTGTTGCCATTGCTGAAGAAGCTGTTGGTGTTGGCGAAGCAGTACAACATTGGTTTGAATATCGATGCCGAAGAAACAGATCGTTTGGAATTGTCTCTCGACTTGATGGAAGCGTTGGCCTTCGACAAAGATTTAGAGGGCTTTGAAGGTATTGGCTTTGTGGTGCAGGCTTACCAAAAACGCTGTCCGTTTGTGATCGATTACTTGATCGATTTGGCGCGTCGTAGCAATCGCAAATTCATGGTGCGCTTGGTTAAGGGAGCGTATTGGGATTCTGAAATCAAACGTGCGCAAGTCGATGGTATGCCTGGCTTCCCCGTCTATAGCCGCAAGGTCTACACCGACGTTTCGTATTTGATGTGCGCGCAAAAATTATTGGCAGTGACCGACGTCATCTACCCACAATTCGCGACGCATAATGCCTTGACCTTGTCGACCATTTACAGCTGGGCACAAGAAGCCAAAGTCACTGACTATGAATTCCAGTGCTTACACGGTATGGGCGAAACTTTGTACGATCAAGTGGTAGGTGCTGATAAGCTCAACAAACCTTGTCGTATTTACGCGCCAGTCGGTTCGCATCAAACACTATTGGCTTACTTGGTTCGCCGCTTGTTGGAAAACGGTGCGAACTCTTCCTTCGTGAATCAGATCGTTGACGAGAAAATTTCTATCGACTCCTTGATCGAAGATCCAATCCATATCGCTCAAAAACTCGCGGGCAAAATGCACTCGGGCATTTCTTTGCCCCAGGCCTTGTTCGGATCTGAACGTAAGAATTCTGCCGGTATGGATTTCAGCAACGAATTGCAATTGCAAAAAATTAGCGCGCATTTTTCTGCTTTCAGCCAACAGACGCTGCATGCAACACCTTTGATCGCAGGCACAGTTTCAGCAAGTACAGCACGTCCCGTTTTGAATCCAGCAGACCATGCTGATGTGGTTGGACAAGTGGTGGAAGCCGATGCCGCTGACGTTCAAACAGCTTTAGCGGCGGCGCAAGCGCACGCTGCACAATGGGCAAACCAAACTCCCGCGGCGCGCGCAGCATTGTTGAGCAAGGCCGGTGATTTGTTGGAAGCACAAACTTTAGATTTCATGGCGCTTGCGATTCGCGAAGCAGGAAAATCTTTGCCAAATGCCTTAGCTGAAGTGCGCGAAGCGGTTGACTTCTTGCGTTACTACGCAGCGCAAGTCGAACAACAAGCACAAACTGAAGCCTTGGGCCCAGTCGTTTGTATTAGTCCATGGAACTTCCCATTGGCGATCTTTATCGGTGAAGTAAGTGCTGCATTGGCTGCTGGTAATGTGGTCTTGGCGAAACCTGCCGAACAAACACCATTGATCGCGCATCGTGCAATTCAATTGATGCACGAAGCAGGAATTCCTATCGGTGCTTTGCAATTCCTGCCGGGCACGGGTGAAGTCGTTGGTGCGCAATTGGTCGCGGATAGCCGCGTCAAAGGCGTAATCTTCACAGGTTCTACAGAAGTCGCGCAAATCATTAATCGTACTTTGGCGAAACGCTCCGTGGCTGAGGGGGCAGATATTCCATTGATCGCTGAAACCGGCGGTCAAAACGCGATGATCGTTGACAGTAGTGCTCTGCCAGAACAAGTGGTGAACGATGTCGTCAGCTCTGCATTCGATAGCGCAGGTCAACGTTGTTCCGCATTGCGCGTACTGTGCTTGCAAGAAGATATTGCTGATAAGACATTGGAAATGTTGCGCGGCGCGATGCAAGAACTGCGCGTCGGTATACCAGATCGTTTGGCAACGGATATCGGTCCAGTGATTGATGCTGAGGCGCAGAAAAATCTGCAAAATCATATCGATCAAATGCGCACGAAGGCTAAGTCTTTCTACAGCTTAGAATTGCCAGAGCAATGCAAAAACGGCACTTTCGTGGCGCCGACCGTGATGGAAATTGGCGCTTTGTCTGAACTCACAAAAGAGGTGTTTGGCCCTGTCTTGCACGTCTTGCGTTACCACCGCGATCAGTTGCCAGCACTGATTGATGCGATTAATGCGACAGGTTTTGGCCTGACACTCGGTGTGCACTCTCGTATTGATGAAACGATTAACTTCATCACACAACGTGCGCATGTCGGTAACATCTACGTCAACCGTAACATTGTTGGTGCGGTGGTTGGTGTTCAACCGTTTGGCGGCGAAGGTAAATCAGGTACAGGTCCGAAAGCGGGTGGCCCGCTGTATCTGAAGCGCTTGCAAAAGAATCCTGTGATTAGCTTCTCTGGTAATACGGTTTATGAGAAACAAGCGCCAGTGGCTTTGGATGCTTTAACCGTGTGGGCGAAAGCCGAAGGTCATCCAGAAGTCGCGGCATTGGCTGAGCAATATGCACGCCAGAATCCGTACAAAATGACGATGTTGTTGCCAGGCCCGACCGGTGAGACCAATACCTTGGCTTTCTCTTCACGTGGCAGTGTGTTCTGCGCTGCGAAAGATGTCGCAAGTTTGCTCAATCAAATTGCTGCTGCACTGGCGACGGGTAATACGGTAGTGGTTGAAGAGAAGACTAAGGCCTTATTGCCGTCGAACTTGCCGAAATTAGTACAAGATGCGATCAGTGTTGGCAATGCTGATGATGTGCAATTTGCTTTATTGGCGCGTGATGTGGTCAACGACTATAAACTGGCATTGGCTCAGCAAAGTGGTGCGATTGTTTGTATCGCTGAAACGGATGCCAAGTCTGAAATCCCATTGTGGCGCTTGTTGGCTGAACGTGCGTTGTGCGTGAATACGACGGCGGCTGGTGGTAATGCCAGCTTGATGTCACTGCAAAGCTAAGCCTCTTTGCGTATTAACAAATAAAAAGCCGCGCCATGAGTTTTCATGGAGCGGCTTTTTTTTGAATCATCGATTACTTAATATTTATAACCAAAGCCAAAGGTAACTAGGCTGGTGGTTTTTTTGAAGTTATTGCTAGGTTTGCTGGTGTAGTTAAATGCCGCGCCTGCATTTAAGGTCCAGCCGTTGGCGACGACTGTCGCTAAGTTGATATCGAGTGTGCTACGGGTTCCGATTTCAGAGGTCCCTGGATAAATGACCCAGCGTTGTTTGATGCTCGAGGTTGGGCTGAGCTTATGGGTAGACTCTTCACCCAACAGAAATTCAACACCTTTCTTGCTACTAATTGACGGTGGAATTGTGGCGCCAAATTCGGTTTTAGAGTAACCGACACCCGTGAACAAATCGAAACTCGTTTCTGCTGTTTTGATCGCCTTGTAACCAGCACCCGCGTTGACTGAATACCGCGAATCGATGTTTTGAATCTTGTTGGTTTCGGCTTCACTACCACCAAAGAAGAAGCTATTTTCCGACAAGTTGTAATCGTAGCGACCGCCTAGGCGAAATAGCTGCGCAGTATTGGTCTTCACATTATTAACTTTATTGCTGCCGTAGTTGATTAAGGTATAGAGGCCAAGCTTATCTTCTGCCGTTGCTTTGCTGCCATTGGCATTGACTGTAAAGGTTTGTGAAGAAGTATTACTCGAAGCGTAAGAGCCGCCAATGGAGATCCCACCATGCCATTGGTTGTCTTGCAGGACCTGTGCATGTGTGGAGGCGCTAGCAGCGATGGCAGCAACACAAAGCATGAAGGTGACGAGTCGACGAGAATTCGATTGTTTTTGGGTGAACGGTGACATGTTCAGAAGTCCTTTGTATAGAAAACTAGAAAAGCGTGATAGAAGCATCGCATTTGAATCGGGATTGTTATAAATGCAATGAACATGAGCGGGGATTTTTGTGCTTAAGAATTAGAGGACGCGGATTATATCCTTGTTCGGCATTCCTTACAGTTTCACTGGTTCGCCCTTAACGGCTCAAGGCTGTTTTGGTTGACCTTGTCATAAGTGACACATTCAAGCTTTTGTTGTATAAAGCGAGGAAGGCTTGATGCCCTTCTTTTCTTCAATTTGAAATTCGTGTTTTGTTCTACACTAGAGTAAAAGGCCCTAGCTGCGTTATGTAGCTTTGATCATTAACCATGCGAAATGCAGGCGGTATGTGATGCGATCTCCACTCTTAATTTCTGTTTTACTCTCCGGTCTCTTGATCGGCGGATGTGATCGACTTGGTATTCCAGACCCAGCACGTGATGCCGCAATTAAAGAGGCAGAGGCGAAAGCGACTGGTAGTGCTTGCCGCCACGCCGGCCGCGGCATCGAGGACTGCTATGCGCTTAATCCAGCGGCAGGTCGCGCCTCAGTGTACGCTGGATGGAAAGAAATGAATGACTATATGCGCGAGAATAAAATTGAGGAGGTAAAACCTTTGATCGCACCTTCTCACCCGCCCGCGGAATCTGCATCGGCGTCAGCATCTGAAGATGAATCTGCAAGTGCATCAGCTAGTGCCCATTAATTGAAAGTGATATTCTGAGCTATGAGCGACCGCCACCCTAACGTCCACTTAATAGAAACATTTTATCGAGCATTTCAAGCCCTAGACGCAGATGCGATGTGTGCTTGTTACGCTGATCATATCCAATTCTCTGATCCGGTTTTTACTGATCTAAAGGGTGCCGACGCTGGCAATATGTGGCGTATGCTGTGCAGCCGGGCTCAGGACTTTTCTCTGACCTTTGACGGCGTAGAAGCCAACGATCAGAGTGGAAAAGCGCACTGGGTTGCGACCTATGTTTTTTCACAAACGGGCAGAACCATCGTTAACGACATACAAGCGAGTTTCGTTTTTGAGAATGGAAAAATTGTTCAGCATCGTGATCAATTCGATCTTTGGAAGTGGAGTCGGCAAGCTTTGGGATTGAAAGGTTTGTTGTTAGGTTGGAGTGGAGTGGTACAAAATAAGATACGACAACAGGCCGCCTATGGCTTGAGAAAATTTACGAAGTAACAAATTGAGATCTTGATGCGAGAAGCCAGACAAGTCCGAAAATCTTACCAATTACGACCACTTATTTGTGCGCTGACCTTGGTGAGTCTTGGCCTGATGTTGCACGGTTGCTCCAATTCGCCGATGGATAAGGCTCAAGAGTCCTGGTCTACAGCAGGAAGTTATGTCCCCGCCGCCGTGGTTGCTCAACCACTTGATTTTCCGAAAGATGAAGATGTCCGAAAATTGCCACCGGAACCCGGCCTGAGCAATGCCAGTTGTGGTCTAAATAGCGAGAGCGGCATAGAAGATGAACTGATTCAAAGAATAAATGCATGGCGGGCGGAAGCTCGTTATTGTGGTTCGAAGCTTTATTCGGCTGTGCCGCCATTGCGTTGGAATCTTAAGTTGCAAAATGCGGCATATCACCATTCTGTAGAAATGGCGCGTGCCAATTTGATTTCTCATGTAAGCATAGACTCGCGTGAATTATGGAATCGGGTACGCCAAACCGGTTATGCTTTTTCACGTGTCTCTGAGAATATTGCAGCAGGACAGACTCAAGTCGCGTCAGTGATGGAAGCTTGGCAAAAGAGCCCAGCGCATTGCGCGGCGATGATGGAAGAAAAGCTTGAGGAAGTTGGCGTCGTTTGTATTCATAAACCATCGTCGTTTTATAAATTCTATTGGACCATGGATATGGCAAGCCCTCTGGTTGCACCCAAAGAGCTAAAGCAAGAGCTCGAAAAGCAGGAGAAAACCGACAAAAGTAGGAATCGAAATCCCTTCTTAAAAATCGCAGACGAAGTTAAGAAGTTCTAACAGATTCCTACAGATCGCCTTTAGATGTTGCCACCGGAAGGGTAAACCAAAACACGCCATCTTTTTGCTTGTTAAATATTTAATTAATTGTCATAATTAGTTTGAACTCATAGTTGATCGTATATGACCGAAGTCTGATTTCGATGACCAATAACCGGCACCGTTTGATTGTTGTTTGTATCTTATCTATGTCAAGCACCGTTGCCTGCCATTCCCCTGAAAGTGCCAAAACGGGTGAAAAAAACGGTTCAGTTTCTTTAAATTCACCCGAAATCGACGTCAGACGACTTCCAATCGAACCTGGTTTAAGTGATCCAAATTGCTACCTTAATGGCCCAGTTGGGGTAGAAGCTGAACTGATCGAACGAATAAACGACTTTAGATCCGCGCCTAGGATGTGCGGGGTACAGAGGTTCGAAGCAGCTGCACCTGTCTCGTGGAATTTACGATTGTTGAATGCAGCCTATCGTCATTCTGTTGAAATGGCCAGAAGTAATTTGGTTTCTCACACGAGTCTGGACTCAAGACAATTATGGAACCGTCTTGATCAAGTTGGGTATTTATATAAAACCGCCAGAGAAAACATCGCGGCAGGACAGCCTTCAGTTGAGAAAGTCATGCTGGGCTGGCAACGCAGCCCACAACATTGCGCGACCCTAATGGCTTCTGACGTGTCAGAGATTGGTGTCGCTTGTGTGTATAAGCAATCGTCGATCTATAAATATTATTGGACGATGAATGTCGCTAGACCGATGGTAGTGGATCGAGAAACGATGTTAGAAATGGAAGAGCTAAAGCGAGCACAAGAAAAATCCAAATATTCGAGTAGGTCTGTGGTGAAATAGCGGAACTTGTTGGGAGCTTTGAGATACACATTCTGACTGTGTTTGACTCTTGATAGCCAGAGTTGTCTTAGCTTGGTTTTGAAGCTATCGGAAGTGTGAACCAAAACACGCTACCTTTCCCAATTTCACTCTCAAAACCAACAGTACCACCCATCTTCTCGATAAATGACTTAGCAATATTCAGACCTAATCCTGTACCGCCTTGTTGACGGGTGTTCGAGCCGTCGGCTTGTGCGAATTTGGTGAAGATGCGATCGCGGAACTCGAGTGGGATGCCTGGTCCTTTATCGACGACATCAACCCGGAGCATGTTTTCAAACGGACGTACGCTAATGTCTACAAACTCGCCCTTGGGTGAGAATTTCGCTGCGTTTGAAAGTAGATTTGCGAAGACTTGCATCACGCGTTCGCTATCCCCGAGCGCCATGACTTGTCCTTGTTTTGGTGCTAGTTTGTAGTGCACATTTAGTGCAGCCGCATAGCTGCTATTGGCTTCTACGGACTGTTCGGCGAGTGCATGTAAATCAAAAGCTTCTTGATTGAATTCCATCTTACCAGAGACTAGCTTTTCCATATCGAGCAAATCATTGACCAAGGTACCAAGTCGTTGACTATTGCGATGGGCAATTTCGATCAGATGTTTAATCTTCGGAGCCAGTTCACCTGCAGCGCCACTCTCCAAGAGTCCTAAGGCACCGCGAATTGAAGTTAAGGGCGTGCGTAATTCATGACTGACGACAGAAATAAATTCCGACTTGGCTCGATCCGCTTTACGTTGCTCTGTTAGGTCGAGCACAAAACCTACCCATTCAAATCGTGAACCTTCTAGGCGCGCGAGGCTGACCATGACCGGCACTTTGCTGCCATCCTTGCGTGTCAATTCGGCTTCGAATGGAGCTGCTTGTCCAAATTTCTCTAGCTCTTTGAGTGCCGCTTCATGCGCTGCATGATAGGCAGGGGAAGTCAGGGTCAGCCACTCAACTTGGTTGCCGATGATGTCCTCGCGATTGACACCGAGCAGATCAAGTAGAATTTCATTGGCAACGGTGAGATGACCTTTCATATCACCTTGGAATATGCCGATGAGACTAGAGTTAATTAAGCGACGTAGACGCGATTCGCTAATCTTGAGTGCGTCTAGCATTCGTGATTTATCATGGACTGCTTGTTCAGCCATATTCAGCGCATCAACCAGATCACTCTCGACTTTTTTGATTGCGGTGATATCTCGGACACTAAAAACCCGTCCTACCAAGCGATCTCGTAAATATTCAGGTTTAGAGACGCAAATGAAATGTCTGCCATCGACCAGTTGCAGCGTGTTTTCGCTTTCTGATTCGGGATCTTGACGCAAACGCTCAAGCACAGCTTCAAAGTGTTTGGGGGAGCGCAGTTGTGTGCCGATATGTTGAAACATTTGCTGAGCGTCACGTTCAACGATGAGATCATCGCTCAGTTGCCACATACTGCCAAAGCGACGATTTAGGTTGACCACTTGACCATCGAGATCAGTTGACATGATGCCTTCAGCAGTCGCCTCTAAGGAGCTTTGCAATTGGGAAGCGAGCGTGACTTGTTCTTGCATCATGCGCCGTCGACTCGTTAGGTCTTCCGCCTGAATAATCCAGATCACTTGATCACCTTCAGAAAAACTACTGACTCTTTTCTCTACAGGTATCGAACGACCATCGCGACTCAACCATTCACTTTCTGCGACCCGAGCCTGTGGCAAGATGGGCGCGAGTTTTAACTCTTCCCAGAAGAACACATCATTAAGCGAGCATTCGACGGCAAACAAAGGGAGCCCGATGATCTCTTCACGCGCGCCGCCTATCATGTTGCAGGCTTTTTGGTTAATTTCCAAAATGCCGAGATCTGGCGCTGAGACGACGATCATTGCTTCGCTTGCCTGCTGCATGATGTGATGCAGCAGCTGGGTTTGCAAAGGAATGGTGGCTGGGTTTGTCATCGGTAACCCTAACTGCCTTGTTTCGCGCCACCGCTGGGCGTTTTCTTCGATTTGGAGTCGAAGTAGTAATTTACCCGCTTACGTGGGTTGAGGTAATCAAAAATCAGTTTTGGTAACAGGCCGGGACGAATACTGCCGCTAATCGAAATGTCGCTGGTTTCGTCGGCCAAGTCGAGAATGATGGCATCCTCTTTTGGAATTTCTGCATCGTAGACCAAAACGCGTGGACGCAAGGGCTTTCCAACATTGACATTCATGACTAAGCCAATCGCTTCGTTGGATAAGCGCACAATTGTGCCGGGAGGATAGACGCCTAAACTCTTCACCATGGTTGCCATCACCGCAGGGTCGAATTGAGCGCGGCGATGGGCGTACATCGTCGACAAAGCTTCATGCGGCGTAAGGGATTGTGCAGGGTCGATATGATTGCAAAGATTGTCGTAGACGTTGGCGATTGTGACGATACGGGTCGGCATACGAATTGCGTCGGCCTTGAGTTTTTTGGGATAGCCACTACCGTCCAGATACTCGTGATGACTGGCGATGACTTCTAAAACGATAGGCGGCAGCCCGGCTTTCTTGCCGACTTCTACACCATAATCGGGATGCAGCTCGAAGAAATTTTGTTCAGGTTTACTTAATGGTTCGGTTTTATTGAGAATCTTATCAGGGATGTTGACCTTGCCTAAATCATGAAACAAAGCCGCCATACCGACCGACTTGATTTGAGCCTCTGTGCATTTCATTTCATTGGCTAACATCATTGCCAATACCGACACATTCAATGCGTGAAAATACAATTCTTCATTGGCACTAGTCTGCTGGATTAAGTGCATCACCGTATCGTTCGAATCGAGGAAAATTTCGGCGATGCTGTCGACTAATTTGCCTGCTTCTTTGATCGTTGCTTCTGGCTGAGAAAAAATAGTTTTGCCGATACTGCGCACTACACTAGCCGCGTGTACGAACTTCTCTTCGCAACGTGCGAGTTCTTCTCGTTGTTTTGCGAGTTTCTCGAAGCGTGCTTTTTTTGCCTCGATAATGCTATCGAAAACTTGTCCTTTTACTTCAGGAGTCGTAGCCGGTTTAGTGGGAGCATTTATCTGGTTCAGATCAGACTTCGATGGAATGTATCGAATATGCTTCAGATCGAGCGCGCGTAATTCGTTGATTTGTTGTTGATTGGTGATCTTGAACGAATTCATCGAGAATGAATGTTCAAACCAACTCAAATCAAGCTTGATAAACATACCAAGCTTAACTTGATCGATTGCGATGAGTTGTGAATCGTCTGCCATGGGTCGAAGCGCTCTTAGAGTGAAACTGACAATAGCATAGCGCTACTGTTTTGCAAAGACTCATCACTTGCCGATTTTGGTTTGATTACCACAGCAGGTCTGATTAAACACTGCTGCGGTTGTTAAACGCTAGCATGAGACGGTCGTGAATTTATTTTGCTGGCGCGCTAGCAGCTTGTTTCTTTGCGTTTGCAACCATATTCCTGACATCGCTCAGTAATTTTTTTGCATCAAAAACGATACCATCTTTGATCGTGTATTTAACACCACCCACTTGTTTAGCTACTCCTTCTTGGTTCAGACGCATATGGCCTGTCCCGTACAACACCTTAAAGTTGGCTAATGGGTTTTCGTCGAGAATTGCGATGTCCGCTAACTTCCCAGGCTCAATGCTGCCTATGCTGTGAGCAGCACCAAGTGCTTCTGCGCCAGATAAAGTCGCTGCGCGCATAACTTCCAGCGGATGAAAGCCTGCTTCGCGTAGTAACTCGAGTTCTTCGACCGTACCAAAACCGTAGAGTTTGTAGATATAGCCAGAGTCGGAGCCGACTGTGACTCTGCCGCCGCGGTTCTTGTATTCGTTGACGAAGCGCATCCACAGGCGATAATTCTCTTTCCACGCAACTTCTTCCTCGGTACCCCAATCAAAGAAGAAAGAGCCATGGGAGTCTCGATTCGGGCTAAAAAATTGTGCCAGTGAAGGGAGAGTGTATTCGTCGTGCCAATCTGCTCGGCGCGCCCGCATCACGTCGCGTGTTGCTTGATAAATAGTGAATGTAGGGTCGAGTGTGAAATCGAGCTTAAGTAGTTCGTCCATCACTTCATTCCACTTGGCACTCCCCGGTTTAGCTGCCTGTGCCCAAAGTCTTCCAGCTTGACCAAAACGTTGTTGCTCATTTTGGTAATTGTAGTCCGCAGGATAATTTTGTACTCGTTGGCCATCAAAGAGCGCTTCCGGGAGGCCATACCAGTGCTCCATTGAGGTTAGTCCCCAGCGTGCTGTGTTCAAGACATTCACTCGAGCGACATCGATTTGCGCATGGTGGCAGGCAGATCGCAAACCAAGTTTTTTCGCTTCTTCTAGGGCAGCCTGCAATATGTCAGGGCGATAACCAAAACATTTCAAGCCATCTGCACCTTTTGCTTTGATCATTCTTACCCATGCTCTTGCTTGCTCTGGCTCGGTGAACGGCGCTTCGTTGCCTTGACCAAAAAACGGGTAAGCAAAAATACGTGGTGCCGTAATTTGGTTTTCTGCGCTACGTTTCTTCTGGTCGAGACAAAAACCGAGTCCATTGCCACAAGCCGGATCACGGATCGTCGTGATGCCATGGCCCATCCATAATTTGTAGACGTACTCAGCGGGCGTTCCTTGTTCGGCGCCACCAATATGGCCGTGCATGTCGATGATACCTGGCATGACGTAGTGACCTGCGAGTTGTAGTTCAGTGCCACCTTCCTTCAGCTTAGGGCGACTGTAACGTACTGGAGAGCCCGGTGAGCCAACCGTAACGACCTGAGTAATCCTGTTGCCTTCGATAACGATATCTGCCGGGCCAAAGGCTGGAGATCCCGTGCCATTGATGACGGTGACCTCTCTTAGAATCAACTGTTTATAAGGGCCCTTGCCTTCGCTTCGATCTGGTGCTGGCGCAACCGCACGATTGCTGCTATCGGCAAAGGAAGTTGAGTTGATGGCGAAAAAGAGTAAAGCGAAAAGAATATTGCGCATGAAAACTCCAAGGTGATGAGGTGGGCTTTCTCGAATCAGACAGAATCAAACTCGAGTTGATGGCCGTTTGAGTGCTCAGTATCAATCAAATAGGCCGCGTTCTCAAGCCGCTTTCGCTATCCTTGTGTTGTTCTGCAACCTGTATCGGATATTTGTGGTGAGCATCGGATTGCGTTAGTATTCTTTTAGAAGACGATTTAGAAATAAAAACAAGATAAAAATGAATTAAGGTGAGACAAAATGCCCGATATTACCCAATTACTCAATACCGGCGATAGCGCTAATCGTGTTGATATTACGATCGTGGCGGAAGGTTATACGCAGGCGGAGCGAGCGAAATTTATCGCAGATGCGAATAGTTTTCTCGCGAATTTTCTCGGCAGTGATAATGCTCGATTGAATGCGCCGTTCTCTACTTACACCGGCTTTTTTAATGCTAACGCTCTGTTTTTTGCGTCGGCCCAATCAGGAACAGATCAACCCAATAATGGGATAGCCGTGAATACTTACTTTAATGCGTCGCAGCATGGAAGTGATGGCCGTTTGCTGTATGGAGATACTGGATCTGTCGAAATTGAAGTTCAACGTGCCTTACCGGCGAACGCACATGAGCTCATCATTGTCTTGGTAAACACGCCTCTGTATGGCGGCGCAGGCGGTTCAATTGCGTGGGCGTCAGCTGGAAACAGCGCTGCATCGGAATTAGCGCTTCATGAAATCGGACATAGTTTTGCTGATTTGCAGGACGAATACGTGGATCCCGCAGTTGCGCCTAGTTTTCCTTTGGATGCGATCTCATTTCTGAATAGTGCGCACGTAACAGACTCCTTAAGCCGTATTCCATGGAGCGCTTGGATGGGATATAACGATGGTGAATTGGGGGTAATCGGTACTTACCAAGGTGGTTATTACCGTTCCAGTGGAGTTTGGCGGGCCACGCAAAATTCAAAAATGCTTAGTTTAGGTGTGCCGTTCAGCGCACCAGAAAAAGAAGCATTTGCACTCCATTATTATCAATCAATAGGCGATTATCTATCTTTGGCGTCGACTATACCTGGGATCTATCAACCGATTACGCCAAACAATACGCTTTTCTCATTTACTTGGTCTGCGAGTGGCAAGACCGCTATAAAAACTGATGGTAGTTTTTTTGATGCGTATGCCTCTGGACTCATGTCTGGCACTACATCTTTGGTTCTAACTACCGTTGATTCCACCGGAACTATTCGCAAGAACCTAACAAGTACTCAACAAAAAGAAGTGGTGTCGTTTAGTAATTTGGTAAAGCAAATCGATTCAAATAGTTATCAATTAAAAGCGACAGATGCCGGATCAATTTTGCAATTTAGTTCTAGCGATGACACGGTTACTCTTGTCGATCTCAATGGTCCGCGAAAAATATACGTGGATGGTGGAAATGGAAACGACCGCTTAAGCCTGCCCATAAAGTTGACCGAAGGCAGTCATATCAGCCTCGCGCAAATGGCGAATGGCACTTTGATTATTGGCGAAAATCTTGGACTCAATTTAGCGAGCCACCAAGTTGAGTCTATCCGTTTTCAGGATTTCTCAGTGAATCCAATGATTCATCAAAACGCCAAGTCTTTGTTTAAGGCTGATTTGCGTACGCTGGAGGAGTTATACGTTGCCTACTTCAATCGGATTCCAGAGGCAGACGGTTTGAATTATTGGGTGAATCAGCTCAAAGCTGGAATGACGATCGAGCAAATTGGAAATGCTTTTTATCAGTCAGCAATTTTGTTTTCTGACTTGACTGGATACAGTGACAAAATGTCGAGTGCTGATTTCGTAAACACGATTTACAAGAATTCCTTGGGGCGCGTAACCGGGGCAGATCCTGAGGGCTTGAGCTATTGGACAGCGCAACTTGATACTGGCAAAGAGACTAAAGGCTCGATGGTCAGAACTATTTTGGGTACTGCTCACAATTTCAAAGGTGATGCGACATGGGGTTGGGTTGCTGATCTTCTTGATAACAAAGTCGCACTCGCGGATGCTTTCGCTGTGCAATGGGGGCTGGGTTATCTAAATGACCAAGATTCGATAGTAAATGGAATGAAATTAGCACAACTAGTCACCCCAACGGGCTTTAATGATGCGCTAAAGTTGATTGGAATTGCTGAAGGGCAAATTCAATTCATTTAGCCTAGGATTAATTAAAGTGATAGAAAGAATAAGTTTTGATCGTGATCAAAAAATCATGAATTAAATCTTTATGCATGACATTAAATTAAATTGAATGTATCGTTAATCCTTGCTTAATGATTAATGATCATTGAGTTTAAAATAAGCCTCAGTTTACCCCCTCAATTCATGGAAAACATTGCCCGATGCGCGTCTTCGGGCTATTTTCTGGTCATATTGCGTTGTATATTTGCACCTCAGACGTTTCCAAGGTTGACACGTTTTGACCGATTATGGTCTCATGTACCCCGATCTTGTAACCATCGTTTTAGGTGATTTTCACGATCGCACCAAAATCACAAAAAAGATTATCAACGTAAAAGTTGATAGGACGAAAACAAAGTAGGGTAAGAATACGTGTTTAAGGATCGTCAAGAGCGCGCAGTTTTACCCAAGCCGATCTACCCGAAAAGCTTACATTTTAGGAAACACATGTTTAAGAAAACTATCATCGCGCGGGCACTTACCATTGCCTTTAGCGCTGCCTCTTTGACGGCACTCGTAGAATTGCCGGCTATGGCGCAATCCAATGCTGTTGGTACAGTATATGGTAAGCTCACACCAGGCCGTGCAACATCTGTTACAGCGAAGAACTTGGGTACAAACCAAACTCGTACTATCGCAGTTGACGAAACAGGTAAATTCCAATTCACAGCATTGCAACCAGGTCGTTACCAAGTAACGATCAGCAAAGGTAGCGCCGTCGTTGGTACTGAAGAATTAGAAGTGTTGGCTGGCCAAGGTGCAGAAGCACAATTCTTGGCGCCATCAACTGGTGTAGCAACTGTGACTGTTTCTGGTAGCCGCTCACGTATCGACGTGTCTAATGCGACTAACGGTGCGGTGTTCACAGCAAAGCAATTGGCTAAGTTGCCAGTGCCACAGTCTACTGACGGCATTATCGCTTTGGCTCCAAACACAACACGTCGTGACCCAACCTATGCTGGTGGTGCTTCCATCGGTGGTGGTGCGGTTACAGAAAACTCCTACTACATCAATGGTTTCCCAGTCACCAATCCAAACACAGGTTTGGGCGCGACTGAAATGCCTTTCGGTGCGATTTCTAACTCAGAAATTTTGACTAGTGGTTTCGGTGCTGAATTCGGCCGTTCCGTTGGTGGTGTTGTTAATACAACAGGTAAGCGTGGTACAAACAACTGGGAAACAGGCGCATCTTTCATCTTGACCCCAGCAGGTACAGCAGCACGTCCAAAAGATGCAATCTACCCAGTGATTGGCGTCCCAGTAACGAAGGCAACTGATGGCACATTGAATTTGCGTCGTGAAGACAATCAATCTACAACGAAGAAAATCGCAGCTTACTTGGGCGGTTCTTTGATTGAAGATAAGTTGTTCATGTTCTTGGCCGTTGATCGCACGATGACAAAGAGCAACTTTGTTAACGGTGGCCGCTTAAGCACAACTTTGGCGCGTAACGGTTATGCACGTCAAGAATCCGAAGAAACGAAATACTACGGTAACTTGAACTGGCAAATCACTGACAATCATAGTCTCGAATTGAATATGGTTGGTCAGTTGCCAAAAACAGATACTAACCTGTACACATACGATTACATCACGCGTCAAGCTGGTACGAAAGCTGTTTCTAGTACACATACTGAAGACGGCACAAATAACGCAGAAATTAAATTCTTGCGTTACGTTGGTAACTTGACAGATAACTTGACTGTAACAGCAGTTGCTGGTCAATCTGTATCCAAGCACATCACAGTACCAGGCGGTTACGTTGATATTCCAGGTACAACAGCGAGCATCGAAACTCGCGTGCCGGGCTTGAACTATAACAGCCCTCAAATCTACGGTGCTTTGCCATTTAGCGGTGCTGAAGACAAAGTAAAGTCCTACCGTTTTGACGTGGAATACAAACTTGGTCGCCACACAATTCGCGGCGGTATTGATAAGAGCGAAACTGACTCTATCAATGCAGGTACGAACTTGGCAGGTGGCTATAGCTGGACTTACGGCTTCACGCCAACACCTAACGTAGCGCAAGACGTTCCAGGCGGTAAAGTTCCTGCATTGACACCATTTGGTGGCTTGGCTTCACAAGGTTTCTTTGTTGCACAAAACTTCTTCGGTACTTTGTCGAATGCATACGCAGGTCAATCTGCACAATACATCGAAGATCGTTTCCAAGTAACGAAAGATGTGTTGGTGACTGGTGGTATTCGTAACGAACAGTTCTACAATGCAAACTCTGACAAGGTGAAGTTCATCGACATGAAGAACCAAATCTTGCCACGCTTGTCTGCAGTATGGGACGTCAATAGCGATGCATCCTTGAAAGTGTATGGTAGCTTGGGTCGTTACTCAGTGCCAATTCCATCTTCAATCGCTTTGCGTACAGCGAATGGTTCACGTAACTACAGCATCTACTACACATACACAGGTACAGATGCGAACGGCCAACCAACTGGTTTGAAAGCAATCACTGGTAAGGTATCTGCAAACAATGAATTGGGTGAAGCAAAAGATCCTAATTCTGTAGTAGCTAAGAACATCAAGCCAGCGTACCAAGACGAGATCAACTTTGGTTTCGAAAAAGCAATGTCACAAAACTTGCAAATCGGTGCCAAGTTCACATATCGTACTTTGATTTCTACGATTGACGACGTTTGTGATGATCGTATTTTTGAACGTTACGCAGCGAAAAACAACATCAAGGGCGATGCATTCCATGGTGGTTGCTGGATGTTCAATCCAGGCGAAACTAACACGTTTATGATCGACTACGCTGGCGATGGCAAATACACTAAGACAGTGTTGACTGCTGCTGACATGGGTGGTTTCCCGAAAGTTGAACGTAAGTACACAGCTTTGGACTTCTTCGCTGAACATCCATTGCGTAACGGCTGGTATGGTAAAGTCAACGTAACCTTCCAACACTCTAAAGGTAATACAGAAGGTCAAACTTTGTCTGACTTGAACACAGGACAAGGCGACGTTGCTACGACACAAACTTATGACTATGTTGAGCAGTTAGAGGGTGCAAACGGTCTGTTGCCAAACAATCGTACTATTCAAGTTAAAGCTTTCGGTTTCTACGAAGTGACGCCTGAATTGTCCGTTGGTGTAGTAACTGGTTTCGCTCAAGGCCGTCCACGTGATTGCTTGGGTTCACATCCAGCGCCTACAGTTGGTCAACCAAACTACAGCAATGCAACTCGTTATTGCTTTGGCGCGACATTGCGTTCTGAGAACAAATTGACACCACGCGGTACTATCGGTAACTACCCATGGGAAAAATGGTTTGATATGAACATCGTGTATCGTCCAGCAGCATTCAAAGATTTGTCTTTGCGTACTGACTTGTTCAACGTATTCAACTTCGACACACCAACTAAGTACAACTCTGCGTATAACAGTGGTGTTAACCGTAGTTCGACATACGGCATGATTACTCAACGTGTTGCCCCACGCTTCTTGCGTTTCACAGTTGAGTACAACAAAAAGTTCTAATCTTTTAAGATAGCTACCCTAGGGTAGTGAACTCAAGTTGAAAACCGCACACTTCGGTGTGCGGTTTTTTTTTGTCCCGACGATCGCAACTCGGACTGTATTGCGCTCTTCGACTGCTTATACCGCGCTAGTATGTGTAGCGATTCAATGGGTAAAGGAAGGCAGGCATTACATCGTCTGGAATACGAATTAAGATTTGCCAGCATCGCTTATCAAGCAAGCTGTTATCGTGACCGAAATGAAGGAAGTGCTAGGTCAAGCATTGTAGATACATCTGCCAAAAGCCTTGCGGCTAGTGTAGTGCAATTCTTTATCTAACCTGATCTAACCTGGGTTGAGCGATTTTAGAAATCGTGTGGCTTGAGACTTAGGCCCGGACCAAACCTCATGGCGCCATTGAGAGAGTTGGGCTAGTGCGAGATCTGCACAATCCAAAAAACTATTGACAGCTGCCTGTTGGGATCCCGCAGGCAGCTCGTTAGCGCTATAGCGAAAAGGTATATTTGAATCACCCACCAAAAGCGAAGCCTCACGAAGCACTTGGTAGGCTTGTGCTCGAGGTCCACCGTGCTTTACTGTAGCTTAATTCCACCCTATGTGACGTATTGGGGGGCGAACTTTAAGTTTCATTGACATCGTCGAGACTTTGTTCTGCATTACTATTGAAGGTCTCTCGATCAGTGGTGCCCATTAGGCGGCTGGTCACGGTGCCAGCGGTAATTGCACCGCTAACATTTAAAGCCGTGCGGCCCATATCGATTAATGGCTCAATCGAGATTAATAAACCCGCTAAAGCGACGGGCAGATTCAGAGAAGATAAGACGATTAGTGCGGCAAAGGTCGCGCCACCGCCAACGCCTGCTACGCCAACAGAGCCGATGGCGATAATCGCGAGCAAAGAGGCGAGGAAAGAAAGTGAGAGTGGATCGATGCCTTGCGATGGAGCGATCATAAATGCCAGCATCGCAGGATAAATCCCCCCACAACCGTTCTGGCCCATGGCCGCGCCAAAAGACGCAGAGAAGTTGGCGATCCCTTCAGGAATGCCGAGACGGTTCGTTTGCGTTTTCACATTGAGTGGAATTGAGCCTGCACTCGTACGTGATGTGAATGCAAACAACAGGACCGGTAATATCTTCTGCGCATGACGTTTAGGATTTAAACCGCAGGCTGCGACGATTGCCAAGTGAACGCCAAACATCAACAAAATCGCACAGTAGGAGGCAGCGACGAAACTCAGTAGGTTCAAAATATCTTTTTGATTTGATTTGCTCACGACCTGTGTCATCAACGCGAACACGCCAAATGGAGTGAGGCGCAGAATCAATGTCACAAGGCGCATCACTATCGTTTGGGCGACTTCGATGAAATGAGAAAAAGAGGAGAAAATCTCAGGTTTCTTTTCAGCGATACCGGTGGCTGCAATGCCAATGAAAATCGAGAAAATGACGACAGCGATGGTAGACGTTTTGCGTGCACCTGTCATATCGAGGAAAGGGTTCTCAGGTATAAAACTGAGCAGCATATTCGGTATGGATAAGGTCTGTGCTTTCGATAAATTGCTGGTTAGATATTCGCCTCGTGCCACTTCTGCCGTGCTTTGCGTGATACCGATGGTCGTCAAACTAAACGCATTCGCCATCAACAAACCAATGCAGGCTGCGATCACCGTTGTAATGATCAGGGTGCTGATCGTGATCGTGCTGATTTTCCCAAGCGAGCTCACGTCTTTTAGTTTCAAGATAGCGCTGATAATCGAGACCATAATCAGCGGAATGACCACCATTTGCAGGAGTTTGACGTAGCCACTTCCGACAACATCGAGCCAGACATTGCTGGCGCTAATCGTGTCTGAACCTAAGCCATACACGGCTTGAAATCCAGCACCGAGCGCAATCCCGAGACCGAGCGCGGCAAATACCCGCTTCGTGAAAGACCAGTGTTGCTGCTGCATCCAATATAGAACACCGAGTAGGGCACTAGCAATCAGTAAATTCAGAATCACGGGTAAGGTCATTTCGGTCTCATCACTAAGGTCAGGGTAAAAAAGCATTCTAGCCGAAAAGCCCAACGAAGAGCAGCGAATGCAGAGGCCCGTGGACTATTGTCGGCTATAGACGTGGTATCACTCGCCGGAGCTAAGCAAGAGACTTGGCGTACTCGATCAAATTTCTAAATGCAGTACCAAAGTAGAGCTCGTAACTATCGCGTTCAACGAAGCCAATGTGAGGTGTTAACAGGACGTTCTCACGATTACGTAAGGCATCTTCGCGCGGCAAGGGTTCTGATTCATAGACGTCAATCGCGGCGTAAGCAGGCCGCCCTTGATCGAGTGCGGCCACGAGCGCACCTTCGGCGATCAGCTCTGCACGGCTAATGTTGATGAACAAAGCATCGTTTTTCATTGCAGCGAGGTCGTCGGCTTGTACTATGCCGCGGGTGGCTTCGTTCAAGCGTAAATGAAGGCTGACAATATCTGAGGTTTCGAAGAATTGTCTTTGACTTTCAGCGGCGATAAAGCCATCGGCACGTGCACGCTGACGACTCGTTTCGCTTCCCCAGATTTGAACCTGCATGCCGAAGGCTTTCGCATATTGCGCCACCAGTTGTCCGATCTTGCCGTAACCCCAAATGCCCAGTGTTCGTCCCTTTAGTACACGACCGAGGCCATTCCATTGCGGATACAGGGAGGCGGTTTGCCAGACATGATCTTGTAATAGCGCTGAGTACTGCGGGATTTTGCGTGAAGATGCCATGATTAAGGCCCACGCTAGTTCGGCAGGTGCGGTCGGATCGCCGTGACCTTCTAGAATGGTAATGCCGAGCTCTTTCGCTGCTTCTAAGTCGATATTGCCGGATACTTTCCCCGTCTGTGAGATGACTTTCAGTTTCGGCAACTTCGCCAGCAAGGCGCGATTGAGAACGGTGCGTTCGCGAATTAATACGATGGCATCAAATGGCGCTAAACGTATGGCGAGCTGACCTAAGCCAACTGCCCGATTATTAAACACTTTGACCTCGTGTTCACGCAAAATCTGAAAGCAGTCCAAGTGGCGAACAGCGTCTTGGTAATCGTCGAGAATCGCAATTTTCATAGAGGAAGGTATTGAAGTGGTTTGTTATTAGCTTAGCTACTAGCGCCAAATCATTTACAAAAATGTTTTAACAGTGATAATAAAAGTGTCGCAAAGTTAGGCGCTTTTCTCAAGCTCGGTGTAGAATACGCTGCACGTAGCTTTTTGAATCTTCCGTTCCGTGCAGTCTCTTCTGTCCGGGCGTAAGCTTGGATCTCAGACATCCCATCTACTTCAGTCTGTCTTCCGATTATCCGACAGAAATGCCGCTAAGGTGCCCGTCATGCTTGAGCTTACCTGCTCGCATACCCGCTCATCAAGCCCTTCCTGCCGTGCCGCTACACCGATTTTTTATTGAAATGGCATTGGAGTTAGTATTATGAATCAACCTAGCATGCAAGGCGTAACGGCACTCAATGTGCCCGCGCACGTAAAGCATCAAAAGCTCATTAATTGGGTGGCGGAAATGGTCGCATTGACCAAGCCTGATCATGTGTACTGGTGCGATGGCACACAAGAAGAGTATGACCGTTTGTGCGCACAAATGGTTGCCGCTGGCACCATGAAAAAATTGAACGAAGCGAAGCGCCCAAATAGCTATCTCGCTTGTTCAGATCCTTCCGACGTTGCTCGCGTCGAAGATCGCACTTATATCTGTTCCGAAAAACAAGAAGACGCTGGACCAACTAATAACTGGATGGCGCCAGCAGAGATGCGTGCAACTTTGCATCCATTGTTCGACGGCTGCATGACAGGCCGCACTATGTATGTGGTGCCGTTCTCGATGGGCCCATTGGGTTCCCCGATTGCGCACATCGGTGTTGAATTGTCTGATTCCCCTTATGTTGCTGTGAACATGCGCATCATGACGCGTATGGGCAAGGCAGTGTTTGATGTTTTGGGAACAGACGGCGATTTCGTCCCATGCGTACATACTGTTGGCGCGCCATTGACCGCTGGCCAAAAAGACGTGGCATGGCCATGCAATAGCACGAAGTACATTGTGCATTATCCAGAAACACGCGAAATCTGGTCCTTTGGTTCCGGTTACGGCGGCAATGCTTTATTGGGTAAAAAATGCTTCGCCTTGCGTATCGCTTCCACGATGGGCCGCGACCAAGGTTGGTTGGCAGAACACATGTTGATTCTCGGCGTTGAATCGCCAGAAGGCAAAAAACATTACGTGGCAGCGGCTTTCCCATCGGCTTGCGGCAAAACGAATTTCGCGATGTTGATTCCAGCGATCAAAGGCTGGAAAGTGACCACTATTGGTGATGACATCGCTTGGATCAAACCAGGTAAAGATGGCCGCTTGTATGCGATCAATCCTGAAGCAGGTTACTTCGGCGTTGCTCCAGGTACGAACACCGCAACGAACTCCAATTGCATGTCTTCTTTGACCGCAAATACGATCTTCACTAACGTCGCTTTGACTGACGACGGTGACGTATGGTGGGAAGGCATGAGCAAAGAAGCGCCAGCGCATGCGATCGATTGGCAAGGTAAAGATTGGTCACCAGAAATCGCTAAGGAAACAGGCCGTAAAGCGGCTCATCCAAACGCACGTTTCACCGTCGCTGCAACACAAAATCCTGTACTCGACCCAGCTTGGGATGATCCAGCTGGCGTACCCATTTCCGCCTTCATTTTCGGTGGCCGTCGTTCGACAACAGTACCATTGGTGACCGAAGCGCGTAACTGGGTGGAAGGCGTGTACATGGCGGCGACTATGGGTTCTGAAACTACGGCCGCTGCTGTGGGCCAACAAGGTGTGGTGCGTCGTGATCCATTCGCGATGTTACCGTTCATGGGTTACAACATGAGCGACTATTTCCAACACTGGTTGAACATGGGTGAGAAAGTCAAAGCGCTCGGCGGCAAGCAACCTAACATCTACTGCGTGAACTGGTTCCGTACGGATGCGAATGGCAAGTTTGTATGGCCAGGCTTTGGCGACAATATGCGCGTCTTGAAATGGATGTTGGAACGCATTGATGGCGCCACGACGGGTCAAGAAAACGTATTTGGTATCAGCCCACAATTCGACGACATCACATGGGATGGCTTGAATTTCACGGCAGAGCAGTTCGAAACGATTACGTCCATCGACAAAGATGCATGGAAAGCCGAATTGGAATTGCATACAGAATTGTTCGACAAACTGAAGTATCGTTTGCCAGCGGAGTTGGAAGCGACAAAAGCAGCCCTGGCACAGCGTTTGGCGTAATCTGTCATAAAGCAAGCTGAGAAGTTTAAGCTTCTTACATAGCAATAATGAAAGACGCGAGTGGATTTCCATTCGCGTCTTTTCTTTTTTTGGTTGAAATAAGCAAAAAAAGTTTTTATTCATTTTGCGTGCACTTTTGCACTATCACGGCACTGGCATGACTTACCAGTGTTGGCGCTGCACGCTTTTCGCGCATGACTGGTTTTCAAACCGCTAGCGTGTTCACTCTTACTCACCGATATCGATGCTAATACCCTCACTGCTTTGGTGCAAAGCGCGACAAATATTGTTCAGTTGATCTATGTCGGTTTTGGCCAAAAAGAACGCCAAATCAAGTGCTTGGGGACTGGTCAATTCTGTTGCTATCGATAAAATCTGGGATAATGAAATCCTATTTTGACGGGACTGCCTATGAATTTCTTGACCTTAGATTTGAATTTATTACGTGTGTTCGACACCGTAATGGTCGAGCAGAACCTCACTCGCGCTGCAGACAAGCTGGCGATGACCCAGCCAGCGGTATCCAATGCTATCAAACGTTTGCGCTACTCGCTAAATGATGAATTGTTGATTCGCACCGCCTACGGAGTGAAGCCGACACCACGCGCCGAAATCTTATGGCCAGCGATACGCGAGGCTTTATCGACTTTAGAAGCAGCGATTGCACCCACTAGTTTCGATCCTTCGAAGGCGGTCGCTACCTTTCGTATGGCGATGGCTGATTCTACCGCTGCGTTATGGATGCCGACCCTGATTACCGCATTCGAGCGCGAAGCACCGCATATGAATGCACGCATGGTGCCACTGACCACGCGTGATCCACGTCCGCTATTGATTCAAGGTGACATCGATATCGCCGTCGGATTTTTCCCTGGTATCGTGGCTCAACTCTCGGGCGGCCAAGGTGCTGCGCGTAGTCCGATACGCCATGAGCGCTTGTACTCAGGTCATTATGTGTGTGTGATGAGTAAAAATCATCCGCTCGCGAATGAGGAGCTAACGCTAGACAAATACTGCGCGGCGAACCATTGTTTGGTCAGCTTCTCTGGCCGTGCTCATGGCTTAATTGATGATGAGCTCTTAAAGATGGGGCGCGAGCGCCGTATTTTGCTGACCGTGAATCAATTCTTCACCGGTGGTAAGGTGGTGGCGAATTCGGATTTGATCACCGTGTTACCATTACACTTTATCGCCTCGACCGGTATGAGTGAATCCTTAGTGTGGAAAGAGCTACCGTTCGAAACGCCAGACGTGCACGTCGATATGTTGTGGCATGAGCGAGATGGTCGCAATCCAGCACACCAATGGTTACGCGAACATTTCGTCAACATGACGCATGAGATGTTTGCACCTTTGGCGAATGTGCGCCAACAGAGTCAAGCGACTTAAGAAGAGAATGACTGACAGATTATGTTTACAGGTATTGTGCAAGGCGTCGCCACGCTAGAAAAGATTGAAGATCGCGCGGGTTTGCGCACGATACGTTTGGCCTTTCCTACGGGCTTTGATCATGAATTGGCGATCGGCGCCAGTGTCGCGACAGATGGCGTCTGCCTGACAGTGACGCAGCTATTCGAGAATGCGGCAGAGTTCGACATCATGCAGCAAACACTGAATATTACGACGCTCGGAAGCTATGCTGAGAAAGCGCAGGTGAATGTTGAGCGCGCTGCCAAAGATGGTGCAGAAATTGGCGGACATCCTTTGTCTGGGCATGTCGACTTCGTTGCCCACATCGCACAAATTCGTGAAACCGAGAACAATTACGTCTTGCGCTTTTCGGTACCAGAACAATGGATGCGCTACATCTTCGCTAAAGGCTATATCGCGATCAATGGCGCGAGTCTTACCATTGCTGAAGCTAATCGCGATGAGCATTGGTTTGAAGTGTGGTTGATTCCAGAAACCTTGCGCATGACCGTGTTTGGGCAAAAACAAGTTGGCGATGCGGTCAATATTGAGATCGAAAGACAGACGCAAGTCATCGTCGATACGGTGCGCCACATGTTGAAAGAAACCTTGGGGCCGCTGATGCCTGCATTAGAAGAAGTGCTGGCACGCCAAGGGGCGAGTGCTGTTTTGGACAAACTTAAATCTTAAAGGTACGTGCGGTTTAGGTTTGCCTAATCCAATACACACAACGTCTCCCCTGCTGCATCAAATGCTCCGTGCGTTCTACCTGCACTTGCTCGCCTAAAGCTTGTTGAAAAACCTGTAGCTCTGAACGACAGAAATTTTGGCAGCTGCTGGCGGCAGCGCAAATCGGGCAGTGGTTTTCGATCAGCAGATAACCGCCATCTTCGTGCTTTTCAACTTCCGCCATATAGCCTTCGAGCGAACGAATTTCCGCGAGCGCTTTGAGTTTGCCATTAAGACTTTTGAACTTCTCAGTTTCCTTTTTATATTGTTGAAGACTATCGACCTCACGTGCTGCGATCAGTTGATCAACGCCTTTTTCGCCAAAAAGCTGGCGCACATGCTGTAGCAATTGCAGTGTTAGTTCGCTGTGGCGATCAGGAAAACGCGCGTGCCCTGCGGCGCTCAGTTGCCAATAGCGACTGGGGCGACCTTGTTTCTCAGCTTGATCCACATACTCGACTATGTCTGCTTCATGCCATGCTTCGAGATGTTTGCGGGCGCCCATCGACGTTAAGCCCATCAGCGTGGCTGCTTGTTGCGCCGTCAGTGGGCCGCGGGTCTTGAGTAAAAAGAGTAACTGCTCTTTCAAAATGCATTCTCCGCGGCGATCGCATTGTCTTTGGCTTCGAGTTCCGCGCGCCAATGACCGATGCGCCATGCTGCCCAGGTACTGAATATCGCGCCGAATACCAAAATGATGCGCGTATCAATTAAGGTCAACACTGAGCCTAGCAAGGCGATCATGATATTCGATAGATAAAAGGTGGTGGAGATTAAGCCCATCACTGCACCTTGACCATGATGTCCGAATCGTTCTGAGCACCAACTTGGCAGTAGTGCGTTATAAATCGCGTTAGGAAAACCGAAAGCGATAATGGCGATCAATCCTATCCAGGTGTTACCCAAACCGACCGCAGCTACTGCAGCCGCCGCGCAAAAGGCATGAAACCGTACACGTTGCAGAGGCATGACCGTACTCGGACGTCCCGCAAACAATGACGATAATGCCATCACGGCGCATAGTCCCGCAGTCATCCAAGCAATGCCTTTCGAGTGGTAACCGGCAACCTCGACCAACCATAACGGAAAGAAATCATAGAAAGCAGTTACACCGCTGGTGTAGGCGAGTTGGATGATGAACAGCTGCTTCAGCTCAGGCACCTTGAGTAAGTTAAAGGAGTGTTTAGACCGCGCAACTTGCCACCATGATGTTGTTAGATGCGATTCTTTCTCTCGTGGCAGCGCAATCGCCACCATGCCCGCCGTCAGTAGTAGCGCCACGGTAGCAATCCAGAACGGCACGGTAATGCCAAAACCCAAGGTCATGCCGGCAATCAGCGGCCCTACCAACCAGCCGCTATACACGGCACCGTTGAGCCAAGCTAATGCTTGTACACGGAGGTCGCCTTCTAAACGATCTGCTAACATGGCGCGGGCGACGGAGGCATTACCTTCTAGCAGGCCAGTCACGAATCGCGCCAAGATGAACAGGGGATAACTCTGTATCACCAAAGACCATGCCGTGATCGCATGACCGATAGCTGCCCCAGTTGCGCTTGCGAGCAACACAGGACGTCTGCCGTAACGATCGGACATGGGGCCGAGTAAAGCAGTACCGATCAACAAACCTAAGGGATTGATGCTGAGCGCAATCCCAAATAAAAGCTTAGGTGGCAAACCCAAGAAGTGATTGAGGTCATTGCTTGCATCAGCTGCAAATAGTGGCGGCAAAATCGGATACGGAAGCGCAGCGCCGACGGTGGACAGCAGCGCCAATAAACAAGCGGCTGCGATGAGGAGTGGAGTTTTCATACTACGTCTCAAATGACATTGAGATCGTAGTATAAATGAGGTCCATTTTTAAATAAACAAAAAAGTTTATTTATTTAATTTCCAGCTAATTGTAAAAAACAAGAAATGCATCTAATTGCTGTCGATTTCGTCGTGGAGTTCAAAGACATCTTCCACTTTTACCTTGAAATATTGCGCGATTTTCATTGCGATAATCACGGAAGGAACGAAGCGCGCAGTCTCGACTGCGCTAATCGTTTTGCGAGAAACGCCGATCGCTTCAGCTAAATCTTGTTGCGAAATCTTTTGTTTGAAGCGTAATTTCGCGATGTGATTGTCTAATTCTTCACTCATGGTTTTTGTGAATTAAAGTGACAACGCTTACGCCGTAAGCGAGTGAGGCGATTGAGATTACAAAGCCTATGAAGTGGTGGAGACTCCATTGCGTTTGCGCGAGGAAGTTACTGCTCTCATGTGAAAGAACGAATATCACCAAAGTGAAAATCATGGTCGCTGAAAAAGCCACTTCATGCGATCGATTTGAAATCTCTTTATTGAATTCGTCCTCGTACTTAAACATCCAAAATGAACGTTTCCGCATGTCGAGTCCGTTTGAGATCCCCTCTGCGAAACTGTAAATCAGAATAAGAAAAGCAGAGATGCCAATAATGAAGCTTAAGCTCGTGCCGAGCTTAACGCCAAGTAGTTGCAAAGCAATTGAATACAAAAAATCACTCGAAAAAACGATGGCGATCGAAATCGAGTTCAAGCCCATAAAGTAGAGAAACCGTTGTTCTGCCTCTGCTTCGGTGTATTTAGTGTTCTTCATTGCCAGCACCTCTTTTTGAATGGTTGGAGATGATGCAAAGCTACAAACATGTAACCTTGAATTCTCATTTGACACCTTAAGGTTACAATGGTTGCCGTGAAAATGCAAGACCTTATTTGAGGAAGGCTATTTCCTACAGAAGCCAGATGAGTGTAGTTCTTGCGATTTGGGAACTGAAAACAGGTTTTTCATCGAAGACCAAGCACCAAGCTGAGCAGCCGAAGAAGCGCATCCGCGAATGCTGATATTTTTTTTGAGGCCTTTTTCCCTCGCTATTTTGGTGTGCTATCACTACACTCTCGATATTCGTAACTAATGGAATCATTATGTCTAAAGCACCAAGCGAAATAGCGACCGCAAAAGATGAGCTCGCTACAGAAGCGCCAAAAAAATCAGTGGTAAAGGGTTTGCCAACAACAGCTCCTGTGAGATCCGGATTTGCCAATGGTGGACGACCTGAATTCAAGGCTAAATCGAGCAAAGCGACTGGCGCGAAGAAGCGCGTACGTCAGTAAAACAATGCCGCTGCATGCAGTTCTTTTGCTAGAGGCAGTACGCCTTGGCTTGTCCTAGTTTAAAAAAAACGGCACCACCGATGGTGATGCCGAACTAGCGAAGAATCTATTGGCTAGATGATCAACGGGCTGGATTTACTGTTTGATGTGGCTAAGTGCGGCTTCTAGAACCGTATCACGATTGGCGCGAAAATCAATGAGCGTTGGGCGCACCACGATATTCGGTTGAATGCCGACGCCGACAAAGGCCTTACCATCAACGTAGCTATCTTTCTTTGTTACCACACGAGCACTTCCTCCACCAGGTAGATCGAACAACAGCGGTTGACCTGTGCTGCCACCCGTGGCTTCACCAATGATCGTGCCACGTTTCATGGTGTCGAAGGCAACTGTAAAATCCTCAGCAGCAGAATAGGTTTCTGGCGATGTCAGTACAATGACTTGGCCCTTAAACTGCATGTCGGGATTGCTGCTTTGTGGGCTGATATCAAAGACAAAGTTTGTGTCTTTGCGACCCCAAGCGCGATAGCTTGGCTTGTAGTCACGCGTCTCGGCACGGCTTGTAAGGAAGTCTTTGTCGCTAATGGTGGCGAGAATTTTATAGCCAACACTACTACTGCCACCGCCATTGTTTCGGATGTCGAAAATAATCGCCTTGGCTCGGCTGATTTCTGCAAAGTTCTTTAGGTACTCTTTTGCCGCGCTGTCGTCGATAAAGGAATTCAAGGCGACATAAGCGATATTGTCCGGCAATAGTTTCCAACTAAAGGCGGGTAGTTTTCCAAAGCTTCTATTGCGTTGTGCGATACTAATACGCCCTACCTCGATCGACCAAACCTTTCCATTGGCGTCTTTCAGCTCAAGCTGAGGTTTTTCGGTTTTACTACCAATTAAGAATTTATCTCCATAGATGTTCGCTTCGAGATCCTGAGTGCTTGATGCACTTATATATGGAGCAATGTTTTTGAGCGCCCATTCTTTTACTGGCATCAGATTGACCCGACTGATTTCGACTCCCGGCAAAACGCCTTGCGTGCGCAAAGTATCGTTTGCCACTTCTGTAATGATGACTTTGCCTTCAATCAGACGGGTTTTGAATGGTGGTACTGTAAAGCCATCAGCGAATAATGGGGCGGGCGGGATCACACTAGTATGACCGTCCTTTAACAATGCGCCCATTTCCAACAAGATTTTGTAGTATTCGAGGGTATTTGTCGCCGCTCTTACGCGTGGCAGGAAGCGCAAATAGACGGCATCCCAATCGAGCGCTTTTAGGGTATCTACGTAGACGAAGTTGTACTTCACTTCAGACCAAAATTTAGAAAGACCAGCGATACGGTGCTCCTCGCTTAATTGCTCTGCGTAGGGTGTTTTCCATACAGGCGAATTCCATAAATTCGCATCGCCTTTAGCTTGTAGTTGCATCTGTTCAATCAGTTTTTCCCAGCGTGGATCTGAATGTAAAGCATCTAGATCGCTATCTTTTTTCATGTGGCTGAGATTCGCATATCCTGCGTTGATTGCTTTTTCCAAAATCGCAAATGCAAGCTCGATTTTTCCACCCAATGCATAGGCGCAGGCTGCATTGTAGGCGGAATTGTAAAGTGATGATTCAGTAGTAAAGATCTTCTCCAACTGTTCGCCAGCCCGTACAAAATCTTTGGCATTCAATGCTGCTTTTGCTTGATCAGCATACTTTTGAAGGATTTTCGCCTGCTCCAATTTCTCTGTAGAAGTGATGGAATAGGATTGCGCTTCCACTCGTGAAGGCGTTACGGTGCTGGCAATACTGAGCAGAAATGAGCTTACTAAGAGGGTTGATTTAAGAATAGTCATAGTTCAAGTTTGGGCTATGCCGAAGTTGGCGAGATTATTCAAACGAAATGTTGGGCTACGCATTTCACTTGATTGAAGGGATAGCAAATTGCATACCATCCTTTTTAGCCACGCAAAAACGGAATTTATTCTTGAATCGTGGAGAATGTCCTCTTGGAATGTCCGAAAACGGACACTTTGGTGTGCGTTTTCGGACTATTGTGACATCAATGAAGGTGACTATTTCCCCGGCATAGGATAGGTCGCGACGCTGGCGTTGCCGTCTTTGTCGACTGCCTGCACACCAAAGAAATAATTGTCTTTAGACTTACCCTTGATCCGGTATTCCAATACCTTCCCTGCGTGGATCACGCCTTGCCAAATCGGGCTAGTCGTGTCGCGCCAAACGATGCGGTAGCTTGCGATATCGGCATCGCTATTGGCGTCCCATGTGAGCACGGTGTCGTTTTCTAATTGCGAGGTCTTCATGATGACGTTATTGGGAGCTGCAGGCGCTAATGCTAAAGAGGCCAAGGCCGCAGCATTAATTCGCGCCACATTGGCGGTATAAGCGAAGTCAACAAATTCGGGAAGATCGCCGATCTTGACACCATTCTCAGTGCGTAGATCTTGGTGTTGATGGCGATAGTCTTCATTGGGCTCAGTAAAACGCAAGGCGGCGAAACCGCGCTCTAGAAATGGAATGTGGTCGCCCCCACGCAAATAGCGATCGCGACG
>CANHZI010000036.1 GCA_947464955.1 Oxalobacteraceae bacterium | reverse complement strand
CAGTCCTTGACCTAGCAAAGACAAAGCTGCCTGCGATTTGATCAGTTGGAGGCGCTGCTCAAGCACCTGTGAGTTGGCGGTATTCAAATCTAACTTCCTTATTGTTGGAATAAGCTTTAATTGCTTTAGACGCGATAGCATAGCCGAAATTTCAAGAACGCATATTCTTATGCGGTTTTTCTTCTTATCCCATGTCAATAATCTGTATTGTCATCGCACTGTCATATCGCTGCAGTAAGGCGAACTGATACGTTTGTGCTAATCAAGCGTTTTATATTTTCTCAAGAATCTTGCTGTATGGTTTAAGATCTCGGCTTTTACCGCAGTGAGTTTGAAGGATAGTGATGGCATATGCATGTGGTTTGGATTTCGGCACTTCGAATTCCACAGTCGGTGTGTTTCAAAACGACCAGGTTGTTTTGGCAAATTTGGAAGACAATAAAGTGACTTTGCCTTCAGTGATCTTTTTTAATGCAGATCTCGATGAGGTAAGTTATGGGCGCGCGGCCTTAGCAGATTATTTGGATGGCTATGAAGGGCGTTTGATGCGTTCGATGAAAAGCTTACTAGGAACCGGCTTGATCGAGGGCCATACCGAGGTGCAAGGACGTCGTGTTTCGTACAAGGACTTGCTGGGGCAATATATCCGAGAACTTAAACGTCGCGCAGAAACCAATATTCGCCAGCATTTTGATCATGCTGTCTTTGGACGCCCTGTGCACTTTATCGACGATGATCTGAAAGCAGATCAACTTGCAGAAGATACTTTAAAAGAAATCGCGTTGGCAGCTGGCTTTAAACAAGTGAGCTTTCAGTTTGAGCCGATTGCTGCTGCGCTTGACTATGAATCACGCTTGCAGACCGAAGAGTTGGTCTTGATTGTCGATATTGGTGGTGGCACCTCAGATTTTTCCATCGTACGATTGTCTCCGCAGCGTCGGAATTTGCCTGATCGCCAAAATGATATTCTCAGCAATACTGGTGTGCATATAGGGGGGACGGATTTCGATAAATATCTGAGTCTTGCCAAGCTTTTGCCGCTTCTAGGGCTCGGTGGCAAGCTACAAGGAGGCGCCGATATGCCATCGGCAAACTACTTCAATCTGGCAACTTGGCACACGATCAACTTACTGTATTCACAAAAGGTGATTCGCGAAATTCAAGACCTGCAACACGATATCGTCGATGCCCAATTACGTGAGGCCTGTTCACGCCTACTGTATCTCATCGAAGAACGTAATGGACATTGGTTGGCAATCCAAGCGGAAGAAGCGAAGATTCGCTTGAGTAGCGAGACTTCACTGATCGCACAGCTTGATCGCTTGAAAACAAAAGCAAAGGATGAACACTACCCAAGTATTGAAATTCATGATCACGAATTTCAAGCCGCGATATCGCCATTACTAAACCAAATTTGCGCAACGGTGGAGCTCAGTTTGCAACAAGCCATGGTTGCAGCCTCTTCCATTAACACCGTTTACTTCACGGGTGGTGCGAGCGGGGTGAAAGGATTGCGTCAGAAATTGGCAACACTTTTGCCGCAGGCGAAACAGGTCGACGGCGACATCTTTGGTAGCATAGGATCGGGTCTTGGCTGGGAGGCGCACCGCCGTTACGCTTGAATCGAGTTCAGAACAGCTTAACATCTCGTCACTATTGTCTTTTTGTACTCTCTAAATTGTTGCACGGCAATTTCCTTCATATATACTGAAAGAAAAAATTTATGTGAGTTCCACATTAAATGGGGGCGGCATGGCGGACCATCTGGACGATGATGAGATTCTGATTGAAGAAGATCTCGATTCGCAATCCTTGGCGAATATTTCTCAGCGAACCTGGAAAATTGCGATTGTTGACGATGATGAAGATGTGCATCGTGCCACCGAGTTTTCCCTACTCGATGTCAAAATTCTCAATCGCCGCCTTGAGTTTATTCATACTTATTCCAAAGCTGAAACCCATGAGCGATTTGCAGTTGAATCTGACATCGCGGTCGTCTTGCTTGACGTTGTAATGGAAACCGAACACGCTGGTCTAGATCTGGTGTGTTTCATTCGTGACGAATTGCAATGGCGAGATACACGTATCATCTTGCGTACCGGTCAACCGGGTTACGCACCAGAAGAGGATGCAATTCGCGACTACGATATTAACGACTACAAAACTAAAAACGAGCTTACGCGTAAGAAGCTTCTGACGACCCTAACTGCCGCCATTCGTTCTTATGATCAGCTGCGTACGATTGAAGCGAGTCGTCGCGGCTTACACCAAATTATTACCTCCAGCGCAGCCTTCTCTATGCAAGATGGGATACAAGGTTTTGCTTCAGGTGTGATCACCCAAATTGCCGCACTGTGCGGCGTACCATCAGAAGGCTTGCTGTGCGCGCAAAGCGATGAAAGTGAACAGTACGACGGAAATTTCAGATATAGCGTGATTGCCTCGGCCGGACATTACAAAAATTTGATGAATAGACCGGTCGATGAAATCGACAACCCCATCATTCGCGATGCCTTAAGGCGTGCCTTGTCGGAACGAACCTCTTTGTTCGAAGAAGACAATATGACCTTGTATTTTTCCGGAAGGGGACGTCGTGCTATTGCGGCATTTATCGAATTGCCATACGCTTTGTCCGACATTGATCATCAATTGCTTGAAGTATTCTGCGCAAATCTAGGTGTATGTCTTGATAATCTCGGTTTGGTCAGTCAACTGAAAAATTATGCGTTCCGCGATCAGCTGTTGATGCTGCCAAATCGATTGAAGTTTATTGAACAAATCGGACAAGCGATTGATGCGGGAGTTACGCATCAAATGGTTGTGCTGGTCGACATCGATGATTTCGCTGAGATCAATGACGTACTTGGACATCGATATGGTGATTTACTCTTACGTTCCGTCGCTAATCGGCTTCAGCAGGCATTAGGTGCTTCGGTATTTGTCGCTCGTATTGGTGGCGATGTGTTCGGACTATTGGGGCATGAAAAATCACTGCGGCCTGAGGTGCTTCAACAGTTGTTCCATGATCCATTTGTGATTGACGATACTTCGCATAATGTCTCCATGTCGATGGGCATGGTGGCACTCGATAATAATCAACAGACGGGTGCTGATGTATTGAAGGATGCCAGTATTGCCTTAAAACGTACCAAAGGCTTCCAACGCGGTTCCTACACGCTTTTTACTCGAGAAATGGGCGTCGAAATCCGCGAGCGTTCGATGTTGATGCAACATTTGCACAAAGCTTTTGATGCTGAACGCTTGTATCTGATGTACCAACCGCAGATTGAGCTGAGCACGAGAAAAGTGATCGGTTTCGAGGCGCTGTTGCGTTGGCGAACTGATGAAGGAAAGATGATTTCGCCTACAGAATTCATACCGTTGGCGGAGCATTCAGGTTTGATTATTAGTCTCGGTGCTTGGGTTTTGCGCACCTCCTGTTTTGCGATGCGCCAATTGCTCGATGAAGGACATGCATTAGAGCGGATGGGCGTCAACGTTTCGGCGATCCAATTCCGTCAACCCGATTTTATGCAGCTCGTTGAGAACGCCTTGCGCGATAGTGGTCTCGATGCACGTTATCTGGAACTTGAAATTACCGAATCGGTCACGATGAGTGGCGCAGCCGATTTCGAAGAAACACTCGATAAATTAAAGTCGCTCGGTGTGCAAATTGCGATTGATGATTTTGGTACTGGCTTCTCTTCTTTGAGTTATCTCGACAAGTTACCTGTAGATCGCTTGAAGATCGACCGCGCATTTGTGAATCAAATTGATAGCCAAGGTGGGCCACGAATCGCTGAACTAATCACCCAACTGGGCAAGAAACTGGGTTTGAAAGTGATCGCCGAGGGTATTGAAACGCAGGCCCATTATGATGCGCTACAAAAAATGAATTGTGACGAAGGGCAAGGATTTTTAATCGCTCGCCCTATGTTAGAAAACGCCATTGCCGCTTGGCTCGCCGAGTGGAAATAGGCGATTAGGTTTGAGACCGGTAAGAGAGATATCCTTTGGCCCTGAGTTCACAGGCAGGGCAAGTTCCGCAGCCATGCCCCCACTCATGTAATTGCCCTCGTTGACCGAGATAGCAGGTATGAGTATCTTCGCGAATAAGTTCAATTAAAGCCTCGCCTCCGAGGCTTTCGGCTAAACGCCAAGTCGCAGCTTTATCAATCCACATGAGCGGTGTTTCTAAACGCATCCGTGTATCTAGTCCAAGATTCAGGGCGACTTGTAAGGCTTTCATACTGTCATCACGGCAGTCTGGATAGCCAGAGAAATCCGTTTCGCACATGCCGCCGACAAGGACATTCAAATTTCTTCGATATGCCAACGTTGCTGCGGTTAACATGAACATCAAATTGCGTCCAGGTACGAAGGTATTCGGTAAACCATTCTCTTGCATTTGAATCGCGATATCCTCAGTCATCGCGGTTTGAGAGAGTTGTGAGATCACACTTAAATCAATGAGGTGATCCTCGCCTAAGCTCGCGTCCCAGGAGGGATTAAGTTTTCGTATCTTTTGCAGTAATTGAGGCCGCATTTCGAGTTCGATAGCATGGCGCTGCCCGTAGTGGAAGCCTATCGTTTCGACATGCGAGAAATGACTAAGTGCCCAAGCCAGGCAAGTCGTTGAGTCTTGTCCGCCACTAAAAAGTACTAGAGCGCGATTCGAATGATTGAGTTGATTCATAATGAGGTCAATTGTTTCAAAGTTTATTGATGCGACTAATTTTTTGGTCGATGCGATCACCATTGGCATCAACGAAACTAATACGCACAGGATAATAGTCTAAGCTTGGTGCCAACCACAAATCGAGATGTTGCCCTTGTGCTTCTTGTGGTGGTGCGCGCTGAATATGAAGGACTTCGATATCACCTAATTCGGTTCGTAGATTCAGTCTCTCTTGAACTTTGAAAACCCAAAGATCGGTATCGTGAATACCGGCAACAATCATCTTCCATTCGTGGCCAGCTGCGAGGCTGTTCCCGCCTTGACGGGCGAGCGCGACAACTTGCCAGGTGGCGCTGAGTCGGTCTTGTTCTCCGCCCTGAAGATTGATGCTGGGGTCACCGCTCGAAAACAGGAGGCGTTTATTTTGGCGATCGAAAGTCGTTTGCATCTGCGCGCGGCGAAAACGTTTTTCTGTAAATAAGTCAGGCGATAAACCGTTTTCATTCAAGCTGCCATTGCTAGTTGTGCTCAGAACTTTTCCAAAGAGGGCAACCGTCGTTTCAGAGAGTACGCTATAGAGCTTCTTGCCATTTGCGCTTTCGGTAGTCTTCCATTCCATTCGTACTTCGCCCGTGACAGGGATGCCTTTTTGACTTGATTTAATTTTATAAATAAGTTCGACTGGAGGTGCTGTATCTAGCGCAGCAGCGACCGCTGTCATAGCACTGAGTAGTGCGGCAACGGTAGCAAAGAGAACGAGGAGGTTTTTCATTATTTATTGGGCTAGACGTTCGATTTGTCGGATCGCGGTCACTCTTTGATTGGTTACTGTTCCGCTACTTTCAGTATTGCGTATCTGCACCGGATACCAAGATCGCTCAGGTGCCAACCAAATTTCTAGCGTCGAATTGTAGGAGCCGGGTTTAGGCGGTCGAATTAAATGGAGCGCGCGAAGTGTGCCACCATTGCTCGATAGTTGGCTGGGGAGTTCTTCTTCCGCTACCACGTGGAAAGTGAAATTTGAAGCATCGCGTCCCTCAGCGACCTGTATTGTTAAATCCTTCCCAGGCGTTAAGCGCTTCGGGTCAGAGTTACCAATGGTCGCAAGTTGCATCAAAATGCTGAGTGCGTCTTGCGCGCCGTCTTCCATCTTGACCGTTTTATTTGACGATGAGAAAACAATAGTCTTGTCACTGTGATTGAAGTGTATCGCCGTGGTCGCCCGAGAGCGGCGAGTGTCTTCACTCTTGGTCGGCGCTAGGCCAAATTGTCCTATCGAACCTTCACTATTTAATTGTAATAAATTGATGGTCGTGACAATAACATCGACGCTCACTTTCAGTGACAGAGAGTAAGAGCTCCCCGTACTATTCCAAACCAGATTGGCGGCACCTCGGGTTGGGCTCTCGTTTGCTTTAGCATAGCTAACTTCCATGTTAATTTCGGCTGACGGTGGTAACCGTAGTATGAATTCGTCCGGATTGCTTGCTGTCGTCACTTCAGGCAAATGAACAGGTGCAGGGTTCTCGAACTTGAACTCTTGTTCAACATCTTTGCTCGTAAGTGTTGGTATTGCTTTGGCCTTGGCCCTTGCTTTCCCTGCTTTACTCGTTGCCGACTTTCTTGATTCGCCCGCAGTTGATGATCGAGCGCGAATAACGCTTAATTCGCGCGGACTATTGTCGATGGCTTGCAGATGTACGCTCAAAGGCACCGGATCGACGATCTGTTGGGTGCTGGTCCAATTTTGCCGGCCAGCTGATTCCAAGAAAATGTAATGCAGGGCAAGCGTAGCGCATAAAAATGCGACGGTTCTGGATAGTTTCGACTTGAATCTGGGTCGGTTTTCAAAAAAAGCAGCTTTCATAACCGTAGTGTAATCGTTCTGCGTTATTCTTGCGATAAGGCGCTTTTCAATTGTAGGTGGCGCTCATGAACAAAGCGAAAAACTAAACAAAACCGCGATACTAGGCAACTTGTACGGAGATGACAATGCACAATCCTTTTCAAACTGGTACTGATGGACAAACGGGAATCGGAGATCCTTTGGCCTTTATCAAGAAATTGTGGGGTGATATGCAATTACCAGGAATGGTCACCCCGACGATCTCGGTCGACGAGCTAGATAAGCAAATCAAGGATTTGAAGACAGTAGAATCTTGGCTTAATGTCAATATGAATATGCTGCGTGGGACGATACAGGCGCTCGAAGTGCAAAGAGCGACCATCACTGCGCTGAAAGCCATGGGAGAGAGTTTTGCGCAGGCGACTGCAGGCAAAGCAGACCAAAGTGCTCAAGCTAAAGAAAACGCTCACGCGGCCTGGCCTATGCATCAAGAAACAGGCAAAGTGAGTGAAGCCCAAGCGGATACTGAAAATGAAGAGGATGAGGATGCTGACGAAGCGAGTGAAATAAGTGAGCCCGCAAGGCCTGCAGCGGAAAAGCTAGATCCTCCTGCGGCAAGTATTAGTGCAAGCTCTGAAACGGAGAGTCCTCACACCACGCCTTCGACAGGCTTTAGTAACCCTGGTGCTTGGTGGAATCTGTTGCAAGAGCAATTTAAGCAAGCGCTTGGGAATGCAATGATCGAAGAGGAGACGCCAAAGGCGAGTACTGCCGAACAAAAATCCAAATCCAGTGCTACTGCAAAAGCCCCCCGCAAGACCGCGGCACCACGAACAAAGTCGACTGGCAAGAGTGTGGAAAAGAAAGCAGCGGTGGCGCCGGTAAAAGTGGCAAAACCTAAGACTCCGGCATCGGCATCGAAAGTAAACACAAAAGCCACTGTGAAGAAAAGTACCGCGAGCCAGGCCAGCAGAAGTAAGACCAAGGCCAAATAATGTTGAAATGGTGCTCCTAGGCCTTTAAACAACTCGTCGCCCGATGCAGCGGAAAAGGCATGGGGCGACGATGCGGTGTATCAAACGAGAGTGGCGGATTAGTACAACCCTCAAGAGGCTTACTTTATTTGCCTAACGCTTTCTCAATATCAGCGACCAAACCTTTATCGTCTGGCGTGGTGTTGCTTGCATAAGAAGCCAAGACTTTGCCGTTGCGATCGATTAAATACTTGTAGAAATTCCATTTAGGTGTGGTGCCCGTTGCTTTGATCAACTGAGCATAAAACGGATTGACGTTTTCACCCTTGACAGAAGATTTTGCGAACATCGGGAACTTCACGCCATAGGTGTTGTAGCAGAAGTCTGCAATTTCTTTACTTGTTCCAGGCTCTTGTTGGCCAAAGTCATTGGATGGGAAGCCGAGTACCACCAATCCGCGCTGTTGATACTTGGCATACAGTGCTTCTAAGCCTTCGTATTGCTTGGTAAAGCCGCAATAACTTGCGGTATTCACCACAAGTGCAACTTTCCCTTTGTACTGACAGAGATTTTGCGGAGCTTCGTCTTGCAAACGATTGAAACTGTGCTTCAAGACCTCTGGGCAGCCTTCGTTAGACTGTGCCATAGCATTTCCTGTGAGACCGACGGTGAGCATAATGAGCAGTCCCATACATTGTTTTTTGAAAGACATATTGATCCCCTCGTAAATAGAAGCTTGATCTTAACGTAAAATGTCGAAGCGTGCAGATCAGCACATAGAATCGAACAATGTAGAGAACGTATCAGTGACGAAGTCGCTCTTTTTCGGTTCTCGTATTCAAAAAAATGAGAAAGTTAATTTATGCCAGCGTTTGAACAGAAAGTTTGCCTCCGCGAAGAGCTCAAGCAGCGCATCGCATTGCTCCCGAAACCTGTGGTGATGACAAACGGCGTCTTCGACCTGTTGCACCGAGGGCATGTTACCTATCTGGCTCAAGCACGAGAGCTTGGTGCTTCTCTCGTCCTGGCAGTGAATACCGACGCTTCGGTGAAACGTTTAGGTAAAGGTGACGACCGTCCTATCAATACATGCGACGACAGAATGGCAGTGTTGGCAGCATTGGCAGCGGTGGATTTGGTTGTGCCCTTCGATGAGGACACGGCTTTGGAAACCGTAGAGATTGCCCACCCAGATATTTACGTCAAGGGTGGCGATTATGATATGCATAGCATTCCCGAAGGCAGAGCAGTGCTGGCGTATGGAGGTCGGGTTGAGGCAATACAATTTGAACACGATCGATCGACCAGCAAAACCTTGGCGAAGTTAAGATCGAGTTCCAATTAAGTGTGGTAGATGCAAACATTTTTACGTGTAAAAGTGCCACAAAACCTTGGGAGTGATGAAAGCTTCGGGTAGAATTTAGAGGTTCAATAGTCTAATCCCAACTGGGTACATCCGGCCATTGGCCGTCGTGATAAAGTCGATATGGATCAAGTCAAAGCAATGCTCGCAGCTCTGCGAGAAAATTATCTGCGTGATTTACCTGGTCATATCGATGAGATCGAACAGATCTTGCTTGAGCTTGAGCGAGAAGGTTTCGAGCTTAGCATGTGCCGTGAATTGTATCGTCAAGTGCATACCCTAAAAGGCAGCGGCGGTACCTATGGGCTTGATTTCCTCAGTGATGTTTGCCACCCCTTTGAAGATCTCTTAAGCGCAATTATCGAAACGCCGATCTTGACCAAACAAGGAGCGATAGAGCTGGGTCTCAATTATGTCGACCTGATGCGCAAGGCGTGCTTCGTGTATTCCATGGGTTCGGAGCCGAGTCCTGACCTCAAGCTCAATTTGCATACTCTGCGTCAAACTGCGACGAAGAACTCACATTCAGCCTTGATTGTCGAGGGTTCTGAAGTCGTGCTCGGCATGATCAAAGATGCGCTCAAAGATTACGGTTGTCGCATCGAAGTGGCAAGAGATGGCTATGCGGCACTCGGACGCATCCTATCTGAACCCTTCGATTTACTGATCACAGGTTTGGAAAATAAGCGCTTGAATGGTTTGGCCTTGATTAGTGCGGTACAAAAATCTGGATTGCGTACGGGTAAAACCAAGACTATTTTGTTGACCACCAATCCTTTGACCAGTAATGCAGATTTACCTGACTACGTGGTGAAGAAAAATGCTGATCTGAAAGCGCAGTTTCGCCATATTGTGGATGAGATATTTTTGCATCCAAATAAAGTACCACCGCGTTGATCGGTAGCAGAGATTATTGATCGACCATTATTTCATACGTGTTGTTTGCCGTATTGTTCGATAGCGCCAGCAATGGATTCCAACGGTAGTATCTTATCGATGGCACCCAGCTTGACTGCTTCCTTCGGCATGCCATAAACGATGCAGGTTTTTTCATCCTGCGCTATGGTTTCAGCACCGGCATCGTGCATTTCGCGTATTCCTAGAGCGCCGTCGTCACCCATGCCAGTCATAATAATGCCGAATGCATTGCGTCCCGCACATTTCGCGACTGAGCGAAATAACACATCAACAGAAGGACGGTGCCGATTGACCGGAGGGGCATCCAAGATCTCAACATGGTATTGTGCACCGCTGCGTTTGACCTGCATATGCCGTCCACCTGGTGCAACTAAAGCACGTCCAGGAATGACACGATCGCCATCTTTTGCTTCCAGCACTTCGATCTCACAAATTTTGTTGAGGCGATCGGCAAAAGCTGCGGTGAATTTCTCCGGCATGTGCTGCACAATGACAATGCCAGGGGCTGTGCGCGATAGTTGTGTCAACACTCTTTCTAATGCTTGTGTGCCTCCGGTTGAGGTACCGATCGCGACCAATTTATCGGTAGTCGTTGACATTGCGGAGCTGGATATGTGCGCCACTTCATGCGTTGGCAAGACTTCATCAATCTTGAGCTTCGGCGGAATGTTAGTCGGTAGATTGGTCATCGCTCTTAGTCGACGCATATCAGCGACAGCCGCACTCTTCACTGCCTGAATAATGTCTCCCGCGTCCATCTCCAAGAATGTCTTAAGGCCAGCCTTAGGTTTGGTAACGATGGTGACAGCACCCGCAGCGAGCGCTTGCATACTGGTTGCCGCCCCTTTTTCTGTGAGCGTGGAACAGATCACGACCGGAGTTGGTCGCATCGACATAATTTTCTTGAGAAAAGTAATGCCATCCATGCGTGGCATTTCGACGTCAAGCACAATAACGTCGGGCCAGTTGTTATTCATTTTGTCCATTGCAAAGATGGGATCGGAGGCAGCAGCGATAACGTCGATACCTGCTTCTTTGCTGAGCAATGCCGTCAAGACTTGTCTTACCACGGCTGAGTCGTCGACCACCATGACTTTGATTTTATCGCTCATTCTTCGAGTACCCGATCCACATGTTTGACCCACACATCGCCAGACCACAAATCGAACATAATGTTCCGGTGACCATTCCCGCCCAGATGTTCAGATTTGATTTTGAAACCGTGTTGCGCCAGTAATGCACGGCCAATTTCAACATTCTGTTCAGAGACAGAAAAAACGCGTCTATCCTGTCCGGGAAATTGGTTGCCACCCCCGAAAATCTTGACTTCGTAGTCGTGTGCAGAGGTGTTTGCTTTTTTAATTTCTTGCATGAAAAGATGAATTGTATCTTCTGCATATTTACCATCGAGCTCGCCACCATGAGCATGGCGTTTGTTCTTGGGTAGCATGTAATGACACATTCCACCTATGTGTTTTTTCGGATGCCACATCGTGATAGAAACGCACGACCCTAGAATAGTTCGTATACGGGTTTCTCGGTCGCCAAAATAAAACTCCCCTGGCTGGAGAAAAATATCGATATAAAATCCTGGTTCGTTCATTACGTGGTGCCTTTTATGTTAGCAATCTAACTTAGCGCTTTTTGATAAATTGCTGGTGCCACTAATTTAAGTGGAGTCTCTAAGCCGTTTAAGGTCTCGGAGTGACTAATAATGAAATAGCCTCCCGGACGTAGTCTTTCATATAGTCGATGCACGAGCTTCTTCTTGGTTGCAGCATCGAAATAGATCATTACATTGCGCAAAAAAATAACTTCAAACATGCCAAGATCAGGCAAAGGTTCGATTAGATTGGCGACACTAAAATGGACACGTTCTTTGATTGGTGTGTCCATCAGAAAAAAGTCTTCAAACTCTTCTTTTCCTTTTAAACAGTATTTCTTCAATAACGCTAGTGGGATTTTTTCCGCCTGTATCATTGGATACAAGCCGCGTCTTGCTTTCTCAAGAACACGAGTTGAAATGTCGGTGCCTATTACTTCCCAATTGTCGGTGACAAAATGCTCGGCCAAGGTCATGGCAATAGTGTAGGCCTCTTCGCCACTGGAACTGGCTGCACTCCAAATACGAATATTGCGTTGTTTAGCGTACTCCGGAAATACGACTTTTTCTAAGTAAGTAAAGTGCTTAGGCTCTCGGAAGAAGTAGGTCTCATTCGTTGTTAATAAATCGATTGCCGCAGTCGTCTCATCTTCATAGCCCGGGCGACCTAAAAGTTCAAAATAATCTGAATAACTCGGCATGCCATTGGCGCGCAATCGTTTATCTAAACGCCCCATGACTAAGGCTTGCTTGCCATCACTTAAGGCGATTCCCGTTCTCTCATATAGAAAGCGAGAAATCCACTCGAATTCCTTCGCCTGCAAAGGAATGCTGCCAGCGTTGCGGACGCTATTAGGCGTCATTTTCAGCCTCTGCATTGGTATCGATGCCACCGTGCACCGCCTGACCTAAGGCTACCATTTCATCGAGCGATAGGACTTGATCAAGATTAAGGACGATAATAAATCGCCCATCTTTCTTCGCCATGCCACTAATAAAGTCGGGCCTAATTTTTGCACCGAAAGACGGTGGCGGTTCGATAGCTGTACTTAAGATATCAATCACTTCGTTTACGGCGTCAACTACAACGCCTATGCTCTGCGCGTCAGCAGGATCATCTTGCTCCA
Organism: Oxalobacteraceae bacterium; assembly: GCA_947464955.1. Lineage (GTDB taxonomy): Bacteria > Pseudomonadota > Gammaproteobacteria > Burkholderiales > Burkholderiaceae_D > Undibacterium. The sequence goes on along the minus strand of CANHZI010000036.1, from coordinate 20,107 downwards.
TCTCGATGATGACGATGCTCGTGCGACGTGAGACTTGTGTCGCGTTGCGATTGAAACGTGCCGATAGATCAACGACTGGCACAACACGACCTCGTAAGTTGATGACACCCCGAATAAACTTAGGCATCATCGGCACTTCCGTCAATTCGCCATACTGAATAATTTCGCGTATGTTTAAGATCCCTAAAGCAAAGGTTTCACCGCCCAGCATGAAGGTCAGGTATTGCCCCGTTTCCGTCGTCGATTTGGCTTCGGTACTTACGAGTTCTGAAGATTTCTTGGCAGTGCTGATTGCGCCCATCATTGACCTCTCTGTCTCTTAAAAACGTTCGAATTTAGCAGCATCAAATTGTTTGCTGCTTGCGGTTACCATATTGCGCTTGCCAATGGCCGCGCTACTATTCTTCATCTTCGCAATTGGCTTTTCTGGCGCAGAGCGCATATGCCCTAATTTGAAGAAGCCGATTAACTCTTTCAATTGATCAGCTTGGCTCGTCATTTCCTCTGCGGTTGCTGCCAATTGTTCGCTGGATGAAGCGTTTTGTTGCGTGATTTGATTCATCTGATTCATGGCGCCGTTGATTTGGCCGACGCTCACCGATTGTTCCTGCGATGCTGCTGCAATTTCTTGAACCAAATCTGAGGTTCTGCCGATACCTGGCACAATGTCATCAATCAATTTGCCCGCCTGCTCAGCTGTTTTGACGCTACCGCTTGCAAGGTTGCCGATTTCTTGTGCTGCCACTTGGCTACGTTCAGCAAGTTTACGTACCTCAGCAGCGACCACCGCGAATCCCTTACCATGCTCGCCGGCACGTGCCGCTTCGATCGCCGCATTCAAAGCCAACATATTCGTTTGATAGGCGATATCATCGATAATACCAATCTTGCCAGCAATTTCTTTCATGGCACCCACGGTTTGTTTCACAGCTTCACCGCCTGAAATCGCATCTTTCGAAGCTTTGGCAGCAATACCTTCGGTAATGTTCGCGTTGTCTGCGTTTTGGTTGATGCCAGCTGCCATTTGTTCGATGCTAGAACTGGTTTGTTCGACGCTGCTGGCTTGTTCACTTGCTGCCTGTGAGAGTGCTTGAGAAGTGGCGCTGACTTGTTCAGATGCATTCGATAAAGCATTGGTTGCATGAATCACGTCGGTAACAATCTGAGATAGCTTGCTAACGGTTTCGTTGCTGGCAACTTTCAAAGCATCGAAGGTGCCCTCATATTCCTTATCCATAGTTTGAGTTAGGTCGCCTTGCGCCATTGCGGCCAGGACCCGTAAGACCTCGTTCAAGCCATCTTCACTGACGGTCATAAGACGATTCACATCTTTACTGAGTTTGGCGAAGAAGGGGATGTTTGAATCTTCTGACAAGCGAGCGGTAAAATTGCCGGCGGCAGCTTGCCCGACCACTCGATTGACCTGTTCTTCAACATGCACTTCGTCAGTGCGATCGGCCCATTCAACAACACTACCTAAGCGCTGGCCGTCCCTGTTAATGACCGGGTTGGCAGATAAAGCAAAGGTGCGACCACCGACTTTGATCTGTGCTTTAAAATTATTGGTGAACGTTGCGAGCAATTGCCGTTGATGCTCTGGATGTTTGTGGAAACCATCCATATTTGAACCCACAATTTTGCTAGCCTCAAAATGAGGTAAGTCTTTGCGTAGATCAGCCTCGGCATTCTTTAGCATGGCGATGACCGAATCATTGGCGTAAATGATGTTTCTGTCGTTGTCAGCAATCATGACATTAGTGGCGCAACCATCGAGTGCGATTTTGATGCGCAGATTTTCAGCTGCGACCCTCTCACTTTCCTCGAGTCGCGCAAGCTGCTCAGTGATATCAGACCATTCCAGCACGGTGCCTAAACGTTCACCATGGTCATCGGTTACAGGGTTAGCAACTAGATTGAAAGTACGAGCCCCCATTTTCATTTGCATTTTATGGGCACTACTGAGTTGCGACAGCACTTGAGCTTGATGTTGTGCATCCTTATGAAATTGATCAATGCTTTGACCAAGTACAGCTTCAGCACTGAAGCCCGCTATTTCGCTACGAAGGTCAAGTTCGGCATTTTTTAGCATCGCTTTGACGGAGTGATTCATGTAAATCACTTTTCGTTCTGGATTCGCGATCATGACATTTGTCGAGGCGTTGTCGAGTGCGATCTTGATCCGTAAAGTTTCGGCGCTAATTCTTTCGCTTTCATTGATTCGCGCTCGGATATTGTCGACCATGACCTTCAATGCCGCAGCAATGCTGCTCTCATCTTGCTCTTGTAGCTCGATATCAGCATTTAGATTGCCTTGTGCGACTTCATTGGCGAAGGCAGCGACTGTACCGGGTTCGTTACCGATCTGTTTGATGATGCGTTGAATCATGTAGTAAGAAAGCGCGGCAATGACCAGTAGGAGTAGAGCTGAACTGGTGACAGTAGTGAAGCGACTCGATTGTGCTTCGCTTAGGCGCTTTTGAATTGACTTATTCATTTCTTCGATCAGAAAATACTCCAGCTCATAGTTCGAGGTGAGGGATTTGCTGATCTGACTTTGAAATTCTTGTGGGTTTGCGTCAAGTTTTGAGGCAGCTAGAATCTTTTCCTGGATGAAGTTTGAAACTGCATTGGTACTTGATTGATGCTCGGCCATGCGGGCTTGAAGGATGGCTTTGTAATCCGGCGCGGTAGCAATCAAACGCTCATAGTTCATGCGATTGCTTTTGAATTTATCTCGCATATTGGCGTATAACACCGACAGTATTTCGCGCTCACTTGCAGAAATGCTTTGGTCCTCTAATGCTACCGTCGCTAGTGCTCGGGCATGGGATTGTCCCTCTAAAATGTTCAGCAGTGAATCGCTCGCCATTTGCATCATGAAATAAGTTGCCGCATCGGGTGACAAGGTGAGGCCACTGTTGTCCGTCAGATTCGCCATTAATGTAAATAACTCGTCAATCAAGTCGCGATGCTGATTGCGGGCTTCAACGGCAGTCAGCTTATCGCGGGCTTCGTCGAGTTTTCGCCACTGTTTTTTAATTTCCCCGACTTGCTCATCTAATTTGAGTGCAGGAATCTCTTTTGCTCTGGTTTGCAATGTAGTGAGACCATCGCTCAACTCTTTAGCCGCACTCTCACGCGCCGCCTTCAGGTCTGTTTTGCCTTCCATTACCGAACGATTCAATCCTTGGTGTTTCTGCGCAGATTGAATGACCTTGACTACATCGGGCATCAGTTTTCCGCCTAGCTGCTCTTGTTTAATAATGGAGATATTGTCATTTACCGTGCCGATAAATAAAGAAAAAGGGATACCAAATAATATCAAAACAAACACACCGATCATGGCAAATTTTTGCCACATCTTGAGCGAATCAATCAGCGATCTCATAGCAGTAACCCTTCCTCTTAGATCTTATTATTGCCTCTACGGCACACCATTTTTTCTCGTTAACATTTCCAACCCCTATTGTGTCCTTTTGCCTTGCGACGTATCAATTAAAACGATCGATGTCACATCATTTAACATTAAAATCGCTCAAACTTTGCGGTATCAAAATTACTTACAACATTGCTTGCTTTGGGCATAGACCTCTGTGTTTTAGTCGTGGAGGTTGGGGTTTTTGCTGCACTTTTCTTGGTGGTGTTTTCTAGTTGGAAGAACCCGATCAAACTCATCAATTGTTCGGCCTGGCTCGTCATTTCTTCCGCAGTTGCCGCGAGTTCTTCGCTGGAAGATGCGTTTTGTTGTGTAATTTGATTCATTTGGTTCATCGCTGTATTGATTTGCGAGGCACCGACTGATTGTTCCTGTGAAGCTGCTGCGATTTCTTGAACCAAATCTGAGGTACGTCCGATACTTGGAACAATTTCCTCAATGAGTGAACCCGCACGTTCGGCGGTCTTTACACTGCCACTGGCGAGGTCTCCAATTTCTTTAGCCGCGACTTGGCTGCGTTCAGCTAATTTGCGCACTTCCGCGGCAACTACAGCAAAACCCTTGCCATGTTCACCAGCGCGAGCGGCTTCAATCGCAGCGTTGAGCGCTAACATATTGGTTTGATAGGCGATGTCATCAATGATGCCGATACGTGAAGCAATTTCTTTCATCGCTCCAACGGTTTCTTTCACTGCCTCACCACCCTCAATCGCTTGCTTCGATGCTTTTTCTGCGATGCCATCGGTGACTTTGGCATTCTCCGCGTTCTGATTAATGCCAGCGGCCATTTGTTCGACGCTTGCGCTAGTTTCCTCGACCCCTGCGGCTTGCTCGCTAGCAGCTTGCGACAAGGCTTGAGAGGTAGCACTGACTTGTTCCGATGCATTGGCAAGCGCATCCGCTGAAATCATGACATCTGAAACAATTTCGGCAAGTTTCTCAATCGTGGCATTGCTAGAATCTTTGAGTTCACCAAATATCCCTTGATAATCTTTCTCTATTGTTTGCGTAAGATCACCGTGGGCCATACCAGCAAGTATGCGCAAGACTTCGTTTAAGCCGTCTTCGCTGACACTGAGCAGACGATTGATGTCGGCACTAAGTTTGGCGAAGAAACCCGTTTTGCTGGTTTCGTCGATTCGGGTGCTGAAGTTCCCAGCAACAGCGTTTTCAACAATGTGGGCGACTTCTTTTTCGACCGCGACTTCAGCAGTTCTATCATTCCACTCTACAACGCTACCGAGGCGTTCGCCTTGAGTGTTTATAACAGGGTTTGCAGACAGTGCAAATGTCCGTCCGCCGACAGAAATCTGGGTGCGGAAGTTTGTGGTGAAGCTTGCTAAGAGATCTCGTTGATGCGCTGGATTTTTGTGGAATTGATCGATGTTTGAACCGATCAGATTGGCAGCACTGAAGTTCGGTAAAGCCTTGCGTAGATCTGATTCCGCATTCGCCAACATTTTGCGCACAGATTCATTGGCGTAAATGATATTTCGCTCATTGTCGGCAATCATGACGTTTGTCGCGCAACCATCAAGTGCAATTTTGATTCTTAAGTTTTCAGCCGCGATTTTATCTGCCGCCGCTTTAGCAGCCAGTTGTTCAGTAATGTCAGCCCATTCGACAACACTACCTAAGCGTTGCCCTTGCTCGTCAATCACAGGATTTGCGGAAAGCGCAAAGGTGCGTGCGCCGACCGAGATTTGAGCTCTGTGGTTTTGCGTGAAGTTTGCGAGTAGCTGGTGTTGATGCGCAGGATTTTTATGAAACTGGTCGATGTTAGATCCCAATAGATTTGCCACCGTAAAATTGGGTAGTACTTTACGCACATCTTGTTCCGCGTTTTGCAACATGGCGTGGATCGATTTATTCATGTAAATAATTTTTCGATCACTATCTGCAATCATGACATTGGTATTAACGTTATCTAGCGCAATTTTGATGCGTAGCGTTTCACGCGCGGTGCGTTCCGATTCTTGCATGCGTAATTTCAGCACGTTAACCATGGCTTTCAGGTTGGCGACAATGCTGCTATCGTCACCTTGGCGCAAATTCATGTCGGCGTTGAAGTTACCTGCATTGATTTCTGCAGCAAATTTTGCGACGTCGTCGGGTTCGCCACCAATCTGATTGCGGATATTGCGGCTAACAAAGAACGCAATAAAACCTGCAATAAATATAGTGAAGCCAGTAAGATATTTGATCTGCGAGACTACCGATTCGTAAGCTTCGTCATTGCGATTATTTTTTTCTACGAATGATTTTTGTTGTTGTTCGACTAGATTGCGGATCAGGCTTGCTGCTTCAGACATTGCGGGGTAGGTCTCACTATTGATAAGTTTGATCGCCTCATCCCGTTTACCTTGATCTGCTAGGGCAATCGCGCGTTGGTAAGATTGTGTGTAGGCATCGGATTTGGTCTTAATCTTACTGAAGATGGCACGCCCATCGGATTGATCCAGCATCGCCTCTAATTTTGAGAGGCTTTCATTAGTAGCTTTGACATTGGCTTGTAATCGATCTTTCGCAGAGCTAATAACGTCTTTCTCTGTGCTCGCGGAAATTTGAAGAATCCGCCCGATCGTACCTCTCATATTGTCGAGAATGGTAGTTGCGATCTCTGTTTTGACGAAGTCTTTATGCATGATTTCGTCGTTGGTTGCGGTGATAGTAGCGAACTTACTAAGGCCGATAGCAACAATAGCGATCAGAAGAAATAAGACTAAAGAAAAGCCGAGTCCTAATCTTTGTGTGATAGTTAGTTTGTTGAGATTCATCGATGTTCCTTGGTTAAGGTGTTACATTTTTTAAGGGTGCCAGAACGTGTTTCGCGGATGTCTAATTTATGGACTAATTCGCCGTCAAATTATTGCTGTTAGTTAGCTGCAAATGTTTCAGGCGAGCTTGACGCGCATAACTCTGTATCATTGAACTGACGCTTAAGATGAGCGCGACTTCGCCACTGCCAAGAATGGTTGAGCCACCTATGCCCTGTAAGTGCTGAAATAATTTTCCTAGAGGTTTAATTACAGTTTGGAACTCGCCAAGTAGGCGATCGACTACCAAACCTGCTCGATGCTCGCCATACCCGACGACAACGATGTTTTGTCGACGCGGAATATCGCCCGCAATATCGTAGATCTGACGCAGACGGATAAAAGGTAGTACCTCGCCGCGTAGGTCCATATAGTCTTGCTCTGTTGCTTGTCTAGGTAATTCGATACACTCAATCACGTTATCTAATGGAATGACAAAGGAAGAGCCGCCGACGCCAACCAAGAAACCGTCAATAATTGCGAGAGTCAAAGGCATGCGAATGCGCATCGTTGCACCCACGCCCATTTCGCTATCGATTTCGATAGTGCCGCGAAGCGAAGTGACATTTCGTTTAACTACATCCATGCCAACGCCACGGCCTGATAGATTGGATACTTGATCTGCAGTGGAAAAACCTGCTTCGAAGATTAAGGCATAGATTTCTCTATCGCTTAGGTTTGCACCTGGCATCACGAGACCACGTTCAATCGCTTTGGCCAAAATCTTGTCGCGATTGAGACCGCCGCCATCATCGGATACTTCGATCACGATGCTGCCTGATTCATGGTAGGCGTTTAATCGCAATGTGCCTTGCGCAGGTTTCCCACGCGCGGCGCGTAGGGCGGCAGCTTCAATACCGTGATCCATAGAATTGCGTACCAAGTGCATTAATGGATCGCCAATCTTATCGACCACTGATTTATCAACTTCTGTATCGCCTCCGGATGTCTCTAATACGATGTCTTTACCCAGTTCGATACTGACATCACGCACCACGCGTTGAAAGCGACTAAATGTAGTGCCAATCGGCACCATACGAAGTTGTAGTGCGCTATCTCGTACTTCTTCTACTAGGCGCATGACTTCGCTTGTAGCTTCAAGCAGTGCAACGTCATCAGTTTTATTCGCTCTGAGGTTGGCACCTGCGCCTGCGATGACGAGTTCACCAACAAGGTCGATCAATTTGTCGAGGCGTTCAGCATCAACCCGAATATTTTGCTTCTCACGTGCTTTGGTATCTTTGACTTGCTGTTGCTTGTTTAGCGCGGCGTTCAGAATTGGCTGTTGCAACATCTCTTGTTTGACCAAGATTTCACCAATCGGCGCGTCGCTGGTTTTGCCGTCTGCGGTACGATGACGTTGCGCTTGTAATCGTAAGCATTCGTCCAATTCGTGCTTCGTTAACACGCCACTCTTAATCAGAATTTCGCCAATTAATTCTGTGTCGTCAGGGAGGTTATTGATGATATCGATGTACTCGTCGACCTTACTGTTAGGAGGAACAATACGAATCGTGCTGTCTTCACGGACAAATTCAAACACGTTCTCAATAGCTTCTTTGCTGGCGCTGCTTTTTAAGACCACTTCGAAACCAAGGTAGCAGGTTTCCGCATCCATTTTTTCAATTTCGGGGATGGCATCGGTGACTGTTAATAGATTGACGACGTCGCCCAAAGTGCTTAGGTAGCGAATGAAAGAGAGTGGATCCATGCCGTTGCGTAAGCAATCGGGACCAAATCGCAATGAGAGGTACCAATTCCCCGAATCCATTGCACCGCCACCACTGGCGTGCGGAGTTTGTTCGTTTTCTTGAGACACCACTTGCACCTGTGTGTGTCCGCCGCCTCCGTTGAGAAAGGCACGAAGCTGTACGTGTAGGGCATCGCCTAGTGCCCGTTGTTCTGGCGTTTCTTCCAGTATTCCTGCTGCGATACCATCGACTAGACTACTGATATGGTCACGGCATGGAAGTAGAACAGCGATGATTTCGGTCGAAACAGAAATTTCTTCGTTGCGCAGCATGTCGAGTACGCTTTCAACCACGTGGGTGAAGTGTACGATGTGATCAAGTCCGAATAAGCCAGAGGAGCCTTTGATGGTATGCGCAGCTCGGAAAATCGCACCAATTGAATCCGCAGGATTGGGATCATGTTCTAGGCCCAGAAGTCCATCTTCCATATCTTGCAATAGTTCACGACTTTCAACCACAAAGGTATCTAGCGCAGCCTTCATTTCATCTTCGAAACTCATGTCAGCTCCAAACGGGGAGAATTAGGTCAGTACAATTTGATCGCCAAAGTTAGCGGTCATGTTCGACATCTCGAGAATTTCTAATACTGCTTTGCTATGCATGCTGTAATGCAGTTTTTTCTTACGTCGGGCGGCTTCCTGCTTGAGCACAATTAACACTTGCAGCCCAGCGCTATCCATCTCAGATACTTGCGACAGATTCACCTCGAGCTCCTCGGTTGACTCAAGAGCTTCTTGTAGCGCCTGTTTCTCGTTTGCCGCCGTGTAGATGGTTAGTTCACCAGCGATGGTTCGCGTTTTCATACGGGCCTCGTTACGGCAAGATCAATTTAGACACAGCGGCGAGCATCTGGGCTGGTTGGAATGGCTTTACTACCCAAGCTTTAGCTCCGGCAGCTTGACCTTGTAGTTTTTTTCCTTCTTGCGATTCCGTGGTCAGCATAATGATAGGAGTGAATTTGTACATCGGTAACTTCTTCACTTCTTGCACAAAGGTGATGCCATCCATGACGGGCATGTTGACGTCGGAGATGATCAAATGCACCTTCTGCCCTTTTAATTTTGACAGGGCATCTTGGCCATCAGCGCCTTCGATTACGGTGTAGCCAGCACCACGCAGGGCTAGTCCGACTACTTGTCTTACCGATGCAGAATCATCGACTACCATCACTGTTTTTGACATGTTGTACCTCACTCAAATTGGGCTACTGTGTTGCGGGGAAAATTAGAAAAACGTAATTTCGGTTTCGGCTTGACCATTGTCTTTCGACGGAGGTCGAGTTTGTGCATGCTTGAAATGTTGATCATCCATGGTGTAATAGGTTTCTAACTCTTTCATCCATTGATCTTTATCGGGGAAAGCCAAGTTTTCTTCATAAGTCGTAATTAACTTGCCGATGTCACGATCAAGCACGGCCAACATTTGGCTCACGCGATCTTGGTACTGAAGAGTGACGATCAGATTCTCGACATCGTTTCGGATAACCTCGCCTTGTTGTCGCATGGTTTCGGCAGCGTTGCCCAAATCTTGGACATGACCAAGTACATCTTTCACTAGGTTGCCAGATTTGAGTAAGATCGCGCGATCATTGGCATTGGCTTTTTGTGCTGCCCTTAGCGTTTCCTTTACCACGGCAGAGATTTCATTGACTCTGACGCTGATGGTTTGTCCTGTTTCAGCTGAAATTTGTGAGAGACGACGAACTTCGCCAGCTACGACGGCAAAACCTCTACCATGAATTCCAGCACGAGCTGCTTCGATTGAAGCGTTGATCGCGAGCAGATTCGTTTGCGCAGCAATTACGCCGACGCTATGTGCCATGTCTTTGAGATCTGCGGTCGATTCGGCTAAACCGCCGATTGCCTCTAGTAATTCGCTCTTATTGTTGAGCATCTTGTCGAGTTGTTCGATTAACGGTTGCAGGTCATTGCGACACAAATCAAGAAGATGCAAAGTTGATTGATGTTGACCTGAGCTGGATCCATTTGCTTGACTTGAAAAGCCAGCGGCATCGAATTGATTGACTAAGGAACTGAAGCTTTCGATGAGCTGCGCAACCGCAGTTTCAGTTTTTTCTTTGACCGAGACAACATGGTTTTGCCAAACGGGGAGAACTGCTTTGAAGAAGCCGGTCCGGTTATCAAGCTCGTTATCGAAAGTTCGCGGTGGCTGTTCCGTTTCGTGATGGGAAGCACCGCTATCGATTTCTTCCGCGACAATATGTTCAGCAGGTGTTTCACTGATCTTGGTCACGGTTGCTGCACCATCTTCTTCGATAAGCGTGCTTGGTTGCCACTTCTTCCATATAACAGCAAAGATAATAACGCCGAGAAAAGAGAGGAACTGCAAAGGCCCAGCTTTGGAGAAAAGTGGTAGCGCAGCGAAAATAAAAATGAGTATGGGCAATAGCAATCCAAGCCTAACACCGCCTTGTTGGTAACAACGCTTTGATGTGAACCTAGACAAACTCATTTGCTTCGTATCTCCTAGTGAATACAAAAATGAATGAGACAGAGTTAATTCACGCGACAATCAATGCGGCCAAGGCCTAGTCTTGATTGCGCGGAAAATGAGATTAACAGAAAAGCCTATTTTGTTGCCATGCGGATATAGCTTAGCACGCTTATTTGGCGGATAGTTGCCAGAAATCAAATGCAAGCTGTTGTTTTTAGGCAGAGGTCCTGACATTGTAGTTTTTTAGTCATTCGTGTCGAATTTCGCAGAAAATCGAGCAAAAGTAGGACGTATAGCAGTGGCGAATTTGGACGTATCATGAATGGTGGTTGACATTTAGGGTTCGAGGGTATCCAATAGAAACATGCACTACGACAACAAATTGCGTCTTTACATGTAATATGAGGGCGTGATAACTCAGGGTGAAAAGATGAGTGAGAAAAGAGTCCTTCGCGTACTAATTGTCGATGATTACGACATGACCCGGACCCTGCTTCGGATCATTTTGCGCGGCCAAAATTTTGAGGTTGTGGGGGATGCTACCGACGGCGTGATGGCGATCGAAATGTGTGCTCGTCTTAAGCCCGACATTATGCTGTTGGATGTTGTTATGCCGAAAATGAACGGGCTTGATGTGTTGGCGAAGTTAAAAGCAAGCAATAGCATGCCATTGGTATTGATGGTGACAAGTGCAGAGGAGGAAAAGGTCGTTTCGCAAGCGATGCAACTGGGTGCAAGCGGCTACATTTTGAAACCTTTCAATACAGCGAGTGTGATCGAAACACTTAACGAGGCCAGAGAAAGGTTTATTTTGCGGAGTGCAGCTTCGGTTTCGCGCGCGGCACCGAACACTTAATTTCAATGACTAGTTTGATCGATTAGCTACCACCGGCGAAATCGTGTTGGCGCCAAGCCTCGTAGACGACGATGGCGACAGTATTGGAGAGATTGAGACTGCGATTGTCAGGGCGCATCGGGAGTCGGATGCGCTGACTTTCTGGAAAAGATTCCCTGAGTTCTTTGGCTAGGCCGCGCGTTTCGGCGCCAAACACAAAATAATCCCCAGCTTCAAACGCTATTTTCGCAAAGCTACTTGAGCCATGTGTTGTCATCGCAAACATGCGTTCGGCATTGGGCTGTTCGTTATCGAGAAATGCCTGCCAATCCTTATGCACTTTCATCTGTGCGTATTCGTGATAATCCAAGCCTGCACGCTTTAATTTGCTATCTTCCAAGGGAAAGCCAAGAGGTTCGATTAAATGTAGTTGCACCCCCGCATTGGCACAAAGGCGAATAATATTGCCCGTGTTCGGTGGGATTTCTGGTTCGACTAAGACAACATTAAACACAAGTGACCTCTTTCATGGAATTTGGCGAATGATAACAAATCTCCTTTAGGCGTGTCTTGGTGTTCGAGCGAAAACGAAGTTACTCACTTGCCTTGCCCCGTGCCGCTTCAGTACCTTAGCGATTTCGTTCAGTGTAGTGCCCGTTGTCATGACGTCGTCAACCAGCGCTATGTGTTGACCATCTATCCTTGGTAGTAATTCCAAATTGCAAACGAAAACATTGCGGGTGTTGGCTTGCCGTTGTTGGAAGGGGAGTGAACTTTGCGGAAGCGTGTCGCGAAGTCTCAAGAGGAGTCTAGGCGCTAGATCAATGCCAAGTTGTGGTGCCAAAACTCTGGTAATTTCCTGCGCTTGATTAAAGCCGCGCTCTCTTAGTCGACTCGGTCCGAGGGGCACTGGTGCAAGGAGACTGGGAAGTTCGCCTGCATAGCGTTCGATGACGGCATCTCTTAACAGATCTGCCATCATGGATGCGATAGAAAGTTGATGACCAAACTTCAGTCGGTGTACGAGTTCATCGGCGGGTGGTAGATAGTCGGTCGCAACAATTGTTTGGTCGAAATAGGGAGTCTTCTTTAAACATTGCCCACAAATATTTCGAGCGTCGATCAGATTGAGCTCGATGCCGCAAATCGGACATCGACATGGGTTAATGTGCAGAAAATCACGCGCGCAAGCGGCGCAGACGGATTCCTTGCAGACATCTCCACATAGGTGACAGTGCCGCGGCAAAAGATAATTCAGGGTGGTGCGAAGTGCCAGCATAGCGCATCGGTTACACTTGTAAGTTGAGTCGTTTATCGCGGCGAAGCGTGAAAATGATTTTAATTGCTAGATATTTAAACATTTAATTTATGGAAAACACAAGTGCCCCAATCGATCTAGCGCGTGTGCGTGATTTATTCGCGGTGCCCGATCGTATCGAAGGCAGCGCCTTCCTGCGACGCGAAATCGCTGAACGTATGCGGGACAAGCTAGCCTTGGTAAAGATAGACGCCACAAGGGTGTTCGATCTTGGCTGCGGTCAGGGCGATGATATTCCTCATTTGCAACAGCGCTTTCCCGAAGCTGCAGTCATAGGATTGGATGCCTCAGCCGGGATGTTAGGACGTGGTCTTGCACAACGAGCGAATGCGAGTCTTGGGGTTGCTACTTTCCTACAACGCCTGCTGCCGCAAGAATGGAGTGGCAAATCAAGGACATCCATGATCTGCGGAGATTTTGCGCATTTGCCCTGTGCCACCTCTAGTGTCGATGTGATCTGGTCAAACCTCTCACTGCATTGGCATCCGTTGCCGGACTTAGTGCTGGCAGAATGGCGCCGAACCTTGCGCGTAGGGGGGCTTTGTATGTTCTCCTGTTTTGGACCAGATACGATGCTCGAACTGAGGCAGGTATTTGCAGAAGTTGATCGAGATCCGCATATCCTGCCTTTCGTCGATATGCATGACTTTGGTGACATGTCGGTGCATGCGGGTCTGGCCACTCCTGTAATGGACATGGAAAAAATCACGATCCGCTATGCCAAGGTCGAGCAACTGTTGTCAGATGTACGCGCTTTCGGTGGGAATCCGCTGATGAATCGGAAAAAAGGCTTGTTTGGGAAATCAGCCTATGCCAAGCTCCTAATATTGCTTGAAAGAAATCGCGCAGAAGATGGGCGCATACCGCTCACTTTTGAAGTCATTTATGGACATGCGTTTAAGCCACAGGCAACAAAACTTGCTAGCGGGGAATCCATTGTTCGTTTTGAAAAGAATAAGAAATTTTAATCTTGCCAATTTTGGGGCCGTGAAATTCGGTCTCGTTTGTCCCGAATTACTAACAAAAAGGGCGCACTGTCAATATGATTTTACGCAGTTGTCCAGTGATTTCTTCTTGATATAGCGCAGCTTTACGCTTTATACTCTTGCAGTTGTGGAAGTTGTCAGTGTTTTCTTTGGGCAATTTCTGGTGAAAATTCTAATAGGTTTTTGGGGAAATCATGAAACATGCATTAAAGTCGAGAATGCTTGGTGCTTCGCTGATGCTTGGTGCTTCATTGATGGCAGCAACGCTGCCGGCGATGGCAGCAGTCAAAAATAGTGAAGGCGGCCCTGCTGTGTGGCAGCTCAATTTGCAAGCGCCAGCGACACAAATCGCGGAGCAAATTTACTCCATCCACAATTTGATGTTGTACATCTGCCTAGCGATCTTTATTGCTGTGTTTGGCGTGATGTTCTACTCCATTTTGAAACATCGTAAGTCTTTAGGCCATAAGCCAGCGACTTTCCATGAAAGTACAACTGTTGAGATCTTGTGGACTATCGTTCCATTTTTGATCGTTATCGGCATGGCTTTGCCAGCGACGAAAACAGTGGTGGCGATGAAAGATACTTCCAACGCTGACATTACGATCAAGGCGACAGGGATGCAATGGAAATGGGGTTACGATTACCTCAAAGGTGATGGTGAAGGCATCGCTTTCTTGTCGACACTTTCTACTCCTCGTTCACAAGTTGGTGCGCCAGGCGTGGCTCCAACTGAAGCACGCGGCGTTAATTACCTGCTAGAAGTTGATAATGAGTTGGTTGTTCCAGTCAACAAGAAGATTCGTATCATCACGACAGCGAATGACGTCATTCACGCGTGGACAATTCCAGCATTCGGCGTGAAGCAAGATGCGATCCCAGGTTTCGTTCGTGATACATGGTTCAAAGCAGAGAAAATCGGTACTTACCGTGGTAACTGCGTAGAGTTGTGCGGTAAAGAACATGCCTTCATGCCTATCGTAGTTAAAGTTGTCTCTGAAGATGACTACAAAGCTTGGGTAGATACGAAGAAAAAAGAAATGGCTGCCAAAGCTGATGATCCAAACAAAGTATGGACTGTCGACGAATTGAAGCAACGTGGTGAAAAAGTCTACGCAGCCAATTGCGTTGCTTGCCACCAAGCCAATGGTAAAGGTGTGCCAGGTGCATTCCCAGCGCTGGAAGGATCAGCAGTAGTGAATGGTCCGAAAGCAGCACAAGTGAATATTTTGTTGAACGGTATTCGCGCAATGCCTGCTTGGAAAGCTTCTTTGTCTGATACAGAAATTGCTGCGGTAATTACTTATACCCGTAATAGCTGGTCGAATAAGTCAGCAGAAAACATCGTCCAGCCAGCCGAAGTTTTGGCTGCGCGTAAGTAATTGAACAGGAGATTGAGATGAGTAATACAGTAGCTGATCACGCACACGATCACTCTCATGGTCATGACGACCACGCGCACGACCATCCGCATGGCTGGCGTCGTTATTTATTCGCGACTAACCACAAAGACATCGGTAACCTTTATTTGTGGTTTTCATTCACGATGTTGATGCTAGGTGGTGTAATGGCATTGGGCATTCGTAGCGAATTGTTCCAACCTGGTTTGCAATTGATGCAACCAGAATTCTTCAATCAGTTGACCACCATGCACGGTTTGATCATGGTGTTCGGTGCGATTATGCCGGCGTTTGTAGGTTTTGCTAACTGGATGATTCCGTTGCAAATCGGCGCGTCTGACATGGCTTTCGCCCGTATGAATAACTTCTCATTCTGGTTGATGCCACCTGCAGCTCTATTGTTAGCGGGTTCTTTCTTTGTTCCTGGTGGCGCAACTGCCGCTGGTTGGACCTTGTATGCACCATTGTCGACTCAAATGGGTCCTGGTATGGATATGGCGATTTTCGCTGTTCACATCATGGGTGCGTCATCTATCATGGGTTCGATTAACATCATCACGACCATCTTGAACATGCGCGCTCCAGGCATGACTTTGATGAAGATGCCAATGTTCTGCTGGACATGGTTGATTACTGCTTACTTGCTGATCGCTGTTATGCCAGTATTGGCTGGCGCGATTACCATGACTTTGACAGATCGTCATTTCGGCACATCATTCTTTAATGCTGCAGGTGGTGGTGATCCAGTCATGTACCAACACATTTTCTGGTTCTTCGGTCATCCAGAGGTGTACATCATGATTTTGCCAGCGTTCGGTATCGTTTCTCATATCGTTCCAGCGTTTGCACGTAAGCCATTGTTCGGTTACGAATCCATGGTGTATGCAACATCGTCTATCGCGATTTTGTCTTTCATCGTTTGGGCTCACCACATGTTCACAACAGGTATGCCAGTGACTGCGCAACTGTTCTTCATGTACGCCACGATGTTGATTGCGATTCCAACTGGCGTGAAAGTGTTTAACTGGATTGCAACAATGTGGAAAGGGTCGATGACTTTCGAAACACCAATGTTGTTCGCGGTCGGTTTCATCTTCGTGTTCACCATGGGTGGTTTCACTGGTTTGATTTTGGCTGTGACGCCAATCGACATCCAGTTGCAAGATACTTATTACGTTGTGGCTCACTTCCACTATGTGTTGGTAGCGGGCTCCTTGTTCGCCTTGTTCGCTGGTTTCTACTACTGGGGACCAAAATGGACAGGTTTCATGTACAACGAAACACGTGGCAAGATCCATTTCTGGTTATCTCTGATTTTCTTCAACGTGACTTTCTTCCCAATGCACTTCTTGGGCTTGGCAGGCATGCCACGTCGTTACGCAGATTATCCAGCGCAATTTACTGACTTCAATCAATGGGCAACGATAGGAGCATTTGGTTTTGGCTTGTCACAAGTCTTCTTCATCTTGTTCGTGGTAATCCCATCTATCCGTGGCGGTAAACCAGCGGAAGCAAAACCGTGGGAAGGCGCGGAAGGTTTGGAATGGACAGTACCTAGTCCAGCACCGTTCCACACTTTTGAAGAACCACCTGAAGTGAAGTAATTCTGGTTGCTTGATTAAAGTAAGAATCGACCTCATCGCGTATGAGGTCGAATTTAAAGAAATAAAATGAGTAACGAAAAGAAACCAAATAATTTACGCACTGCCTTGATTTTGTTGTCAGTCGTTGTCGTTTTTTTCGTTGGTGTCATCGTTAAGCAGGCCTTTTTGTTAGGTAAATAAAACAAAATGGCTGATCATGATTCACCGGAAACTAAGTTGGAGTCGCAGGCCCTGAATTGGGTAATGTTGAAAAAGCTGACCATTATCGCGGTAGCGATGTTCGGTTTTGGATACGCCTTGATTCCGATCTACAAACAGATTTGCGAGATAACAGGAATTAACATCCTGACACCGAAAGATATCGATCTTAAGGAAATCAAAAATTCCCAAATCGATACATCTCGTGAAGTCACCATTGAATTTGATGCGAATACTCAAGGACCTTGGCGTTTTAGACCGACAGTATCCAGCATCAAGGTTCATCCGGGCGAAATGGCGCAAGTGGTTTATGAAGTAGTCAATAAGCAATCCTATAAAATGGATGCGCAGGCGATACCAAGTTACGCTCCTCAGCAAGCGACAGCGTACTTTAAAAAGATGGAGTGCTTCTGTTTCAAGCAACAAACATTAGAAGCGAATGAAGCGAGACAGATGCCGGTGTCGTTTTATATTGATCCAGCGCTTCCGAAAGATGTAAAGACCATCACCTTGTCTTATACGTTTTTTGAGGTTGGCTTAAAACAGCAGGATGCCAAAGCAGGTTTATAGCAGTAAACTGAAAGTATGTATGAGTGACCTGAAAGACGCGAGTAAAAGAAAAGGCTCTTTGTTGGCAACGATGAAGGCTGTGATGTGGTCGTTCTTGGGCATTCGTAAGAAAAGTGATTACGAGAAAGATGTGGCACAGTTAAATCCCTTGCATGTTGTGATTGCAGGCGTGATTGGTGCGGCGATCTTTATTACGGTGTTGATTTTTATCGTAAAGAGTGTCGTTGCGAAGTAAACAAATTATTTAGATTAAACTCAGTTTAAAAATTGTATCGGGAGATGGAAATGAGTTCTCACAACGCTACGGCGCCACATTATTTTGTGCCAGGCCCTTCACAGTGGCCAGTGTTAGGCGGCGCAACATTGTTAACTACTATGATTGGCGCATCTGCGTGGGTCAATGGTTTGCAATGGGGGGCATACCTTAATTTCGTAGGTATTTTCCTGACTTTGGTGGTTTTGTACAAATGGTTCGGCGATGCGATCGCAGAGTCTGAGTCTGGTAAATACAGCGCACGTATCGACGTGTCCTTCCGCTGGAGCATGAGCTGGTTCATCTTCTCTGAAGTGATGTTCTTCGGCGCTTTCTTTGGTGCTTTGTTCTATGCTCGCAGTATCTCTATGCCATGGTTGGCAGATTTGGATCACAAAGTATTGTGGCCTGATTTCGCAGGTATCTGGGGTGGTACTGGACCAGCGGGTGTAGTTGAGTCCTTCAAAACTATGGGACCTTTCCCAATCCCGACGATTAACACTGCTTTGTTGTTGACTTCCGGTGTGACTTTGACGATTGCTCACCATGCGATTCGCGAAGGCCAACGTTCTAAGACAGCATTCTGGTTGTTCGCAACGGTGTTGTTAGGCGCAATCTTCATGGGTTTCCAAGCCTATGAATATATGCATGCATATAGCGAATTGAATTTGAAATTGACCTCTGGTATTTACGGTTCAACCTTCTTCATGTTGACTGGTTTCCACGGTTTCCACGTGACGATGGGCGCCATCATGTTGTCTGTTGTGTTGTACCGTGTGATGAAAGGTCATTTCACACCAGAACATCATTTCGCTTTCGAAGGTGCGGCTTGGTATTGGCACTTTGTTGACGTAGTTTGGTTGGGTCTGTACGTAGTTGTGTACTGGATGTAATCAGGTTCAACGAGCATTACAAAAAAGCCGCACACTGTGCGGCTTTTATTATTTTGAGGCATCTACGAATAACAATTAACGGATACCAGTGGGCTGCACTAGGCCGAAGTGATTGGCTGCGAGTATCAATAAAAACAGGCATACTGAAAAACCAACACGAAACGCGAGGGCTTTGACTGTCCTATTGCTGCGACCTTTATCTTTCATCATATAAATGAGTGCTGAGCCCAAACTGAAGAAGATAAGTAAGAATGAAATGCCGACTAGAATTTTCATGCTGTGAACCTAGAAGAGAAAAACACTATTGTAATGCCTAAGTTAAAAATTCCCCGCGCTTTGCCTTTAGTTGCGACGATCTTAGTCTGTGCGCTCGGTGTCGCCCTTGGTAATTGGCAAACACGTCGAGCGCAAGAGAAAGAAGAAATTGCCCGCCAAATAGAGGTTCAAGGCAAGGCACCAGTCCAACTAGCAACGTCTGCCGTCCTCGCGAACGTCAAACCTTTCCAGTCTTTGCGCCTGCGGGGGAAATTCCTGACACAATGGCCCCTTTATCTTGATAATCGCCCCATGAACGGCAAAGCCGGGATGTATGCTTTGATGCCGTTTCAAATCAGCGAAAGTGGCGAAACCGTTTTGGTTGAACGTGGTTGGTTTCAGCGTGATCTCAAGGAAAGAACTAAAATACCGAGCTTGGTCGCGCCTGAAGCTGAGATTGAGATTGAAGGGGTAGTGCGCAGTCACATAGATCGCTCTATGCAGCTGGGCCCCAAAGAGACTCTGATGCCTGGTGCGATTGTGCAAAATATTTCTGTGCCTGCACTGGCAGAAGCCTTGAAGGTAAAAATGCCAGAGTGGGTGCTCGAACAAACATCTGATCAAGGTGCGGGCTTACAAAGAGATTGGCCCGTGCCTTCGAATGGAGCTGATAAACACCGTGCCTATGCATTTCAATGGTATGGACTCGCTGCAATGGCAGCCTTATTTTTCGTTGTAACAGGAATTCGTCGTGGAAAAAAATAGCACTCAAACTAGTCGCGGTCGCTGGAAATTGTTCATGGTTTTGGCCGTTTGTGCCTCGCCGATGATCGCTTCATATTTCACATATTATGTGATTAAGCCTGAGGGGAAGACTAACTATGGAACGATTTTAGATCCGCGCGAGTTCCCTGTGCCGCAATTGAATGCGATGAATGCCGTAGGCAAAAATCAAGAGCTTAGTAGCCTCAAAGGTAAGTGGTTAATGCTGCAAGTGGATCGCGGTTCTTGTGAAACAGCCTGTCAGAAGAAACTCTACGATATGCGCCAATTACGTACGGCACAAGGTAAGGAGATGGAGCGCATTCAACGGGTTTGGTTAATCACTGATGACACGCCTGTCGAGGAAAAACTGAAGCAAGGTATCGCTGGTACTGAATTGCTTAAAGTGTCTCCCAACTTGTTGGAAAAATGGCTGCCAACCGAGCAGGGGGCAACCATCTATGATCACATTTATCTGATCGATCCCTTGGGGAATTTGATGATGCGCTTCCCCAAAGATGCGGATGCGAATAAGGTGAAGAAGGATTTGTCGAAACTCTTGAAAGCTTCGGCGAT
>CANHZI010000035.1 GCA_947464955.1 Oxalobacteraceae bacterium | reverse complement strand
AAGTTGGATTGCTCCTCATCCCCACTATTCATTCAGGTCCACTTTCTTCTTTTATCTTTACCATTACTCTTGTTTTCTTTGACGAACAAGATTCAATCTTAGGCCAACAAGCAGGGTCACCAATCCAACGCCAAGGCTAATGCCTATTACATACTTTTGCCCATAAACCGATAGCGCAAACCAGGTCGGAATTGACCACGCCGCTAACTGCGCTATAAGCCAACAAGCGGATGCAACAATAAGTAATGCGGCGATCCCCAAGAATATATGTTTTTTCATTTAAGTTATCTTGTCGATATTGTAGACTTGACGGAAATGGTTTCAAGCGTTGCGTAGGCTTAATAATGGTGGCTGATTCAATACATTACGTAAGCCCAACCAACCACCTATCATTGCGCAAAGTGCACCAACGATGATACCCGCCAACCATACCATTGGTGAAAACGTCCAAGCAAACTTAAAGGCAAAGGTCGCCAAAACCCAACCGATCGCACTAGCGCCCGCTGCAGCAAATAGTCCCGCCAGACTGCCGACCAAAATAAATTCCACCCATTGCGCCTGCGAGAGTTGGGAGCGCGTTGCTCCCAGTGCTCGTAGCAATGCTGCTTCTCGCATACGCAAATCTTGCGAGCCAGCGAGCGCAGCGTACAACACTAAAACACCCGATGTCAGGGTAAATAAGAACAAAAATTCGACCGCCATAATGACCTGATCTAAGACGTCTTGCAGTTGTTTTACAATCGCGCCTACATCCATTACCGTCAAATTCGGGAAGTCTCGTGTCAATTGACTTGGGAACTGCTTCTGTTCTTCCGGTACGCGGAAGGCGGTAATAAAGGTCTGCGGCATATCTCGCATCGCCTTAGGGTTAATCACCACGAAGAAGTTCACGCGCATCGATCCCCAATCCAATTTTCGCAAACTGGTGATGCGCGCCGTCACTTTTTGACCTGCTATATCGAAGGTCATACGGTCGCCCAGTTTCAATTTGAGATTCTTGGCTAAACCTTCCTCGACCGACGCTTCTGGTTCAGTCGCTTTTTCATCATCAAACCATTCTCCCGCAACGATCTTATTCAAATCCGGCAGGTCTTTCATGGTTGATAAATTGAATTCACGCTCAACCAAGTTATTGGCACGTTCATCTTGATAGGACTTCGGTGTCAACACTTGATCGTTCACCTGTATCAAACGTCCACGAATCATCGGGTAAACTTCTGGGCTCGCAAAGTTTTTCAGACGACTTTGAATGTCTGCTTTTTGATCGGGCTGAATGTTAATGATGAAGTGATTCGGCGCGTCAGCAGGGGTCGATTTCTTCCATGCTGAGATCAAATCGCCACGCACCACCGTTAGCAATAACAAAGCCATCAAACCCAAAGCCAAAGCCACAACTTGGGTGACAGTGGCGCCGGGTCGACGTTGTAATGCGGTGATCGCAAAACGCCATGCGGCTCCACTAAACAAGGTACGCAGACGTTTAAGCAAGGATATCGCCGACCACGCAATTAAAGCAAACAATCCCATCCCAACTAAGAAGCCGGCAGCGACCATTAAGCCAACCTTCACATCTCCGGCCTGCCACAACAGCAGTCCGATGAACATCGCCAAGCCAGAGCCATAACTGAACAACACTGAGACTTGAGGTGCATCTTGTTCACGACGAATCACACGATTATGAGGAACATTGCGCAATTGTAGGATGGGTGGCATGGCAAAGCCCAACAGCAACAGCATACCTATCGCCAAGCCTTGCAACGCAGGCAGCAAGCTGGCCGACGGCAGATCATTGGCAACCAACTTACCTAACCACTCAAGCAGCACATAATGGCCCGCAAAACCCAAAGCGACGCCAGCCACACTTCCTAAGAGGCCTAGCATAATGAACTCCCACAGATACATGGAAGTCACTTGATTTTGCGTCAAGCCTAAGCAACGTAACATGGCGCAAGCATCGATGTGACGGAGCATAAACCGTCTCGCTGCCATGGCGATGGCGACTGCGGATAACATCGCCGACAAAATACTCACCATGCTGAGAAACTGCTCTGCACGTTCGAGCGTGGTTTTCAGCTGCTCGTTGCCATTCTCAATGGTCTCGATACGAGTGCCCTTCAATTTTTTGTCAGCGATATCCTTTTCCAAAAACTCCTGAAAGGCAGTAATCGCTTTCTTCTCGCCAGCCAAGAGGAGACGATAGGTGGCGCGCGAGCCATCTTGAATCAAATTGGTCGATGGCAGATCATCTAATGCGATCATGACCCTTGGAGCAAACCCCAGAAAGCCAGAACCTCGATCCGGTTCAGCTGCAATACTCGCTGCCAGTATGAATTTCTTTTCTCCGAGAGTAACGGTATCTCCTAGTTTTGCATTTAAGCTAGGTAAGAGCGCGGGATCAACCCATGCAGTCGCGGACTGCGGCACACCGTTCGCTGCTTTCTCTCTCTTGCCTTTACTGTCTGGCACATCACTATCAAGCTTAAGCACACCACGTAAAGGATAAGCTGCACTCACGGCCTTGATGGTAACGAGTTTTGCCGTCGAATTATCGCCCTCACCGGCAATTGCCATGCTCGGAAAAACCACGGTTTCCGCGACTTGCAAGCCTCGCTCACGTGCAGCGTTTTTCCAATCGACGCCAATCTCTTTAGTCGAACTCAGCAATAGATCTGAAGCCAAAACCTGACTGGCGTCACGGCTTAGTCCAGCGCGCATGCGATCGACAAAAAATCCCACTGAAGTCAGGGAAGCTACGGCGACCATCAAAGCAATCAATAAGAAACGTAATTCGCCTGACCGCCAATCACGTTGGGTCATCTTCAATGCAAGAGAAAACATAAGTTCCTTTACTGATTCAGCTTCACTAGTCAACTTTTATGGCGGCCGCACCGAACAATAAGCCGCCTACTTCAATCACTAACTAGCCAAGTGCCGCTTTAAAGTCATTCACAATGTCCGCCGTATCTTCGATACCAACGGAAACCCGAATTAATGAGTCGTTAATCCCCATTTCCGC
This sequence comes from Oxalobacteraceae bacterium, assembly GCA_947464955.1. Lineage (GTDB taxonomy): Bacteria > Pseudomonadota > Gammaproteobacteria > Burkholderiales > Burkholderiaceae_D > Undibacterium. The sequence continues at coordinate 29,630 of CANHZI010000035.1, read as the reverse complement.
TCTGCGCGCTGGGCCCATCTCGAAGAAGATGGTGTGCGCCACGGGAATTACAAGGGTACGTGTATCACCCAAATGCGTGGCGTTGATTGCCAGTTTCAAACGATTAAGATAATCAAAACAATCAATCTCGGGTTTTAGTTCAAAACTGAACAAGGCGCCGTAAGCATGAAACAACTCAGTTGCCAATGTATGCTGTGGGTGGGAGGCAAGCCCAGGGTAATGCACAACCGATACTCTAGGATCAGCTTCCAACATCTGCGCGATCGCTAAGGCATTCGCACTTTCACGTTCCATACGCAGTGCTAAAGTCTCAGCACCGACTGCGATTTGATGTGCTGCATCAGGCGAAAGGGATGCGCCGAAGTCACGCAATGCTTTCGCACGTAACTGCGCCATACCTTGTGCGGCTGGCGCCTGTTTGCGAAAGTTAGGGGCGATATGAGGATATGCACTCCAATCAAACAAACCGGTATCCGTAATCGCACCACCAAGCACATTGCCATGTCCAGCAATTGATTTGGTCAAAGAATTGATCACTAAACCCGCACCGACGGCCTTAGGGCGGAACAAATAAGGGGACGTCATCGTATTATCAACCACATACAAAATTCCGCGTTCGCGGCAAAGCTCACCGATGCGCTTCAAGTCAGCGATCTGCGTACGCGGATTGGCAATCGTTTCGACGAAAACGATGCGGGTATTGTCGCGCAAAGCGGCTTCAACATTTGCGACGTCGGTCGCATCAACCAAAGATAAGTCTATGCCTTGCTCCGAACAGGTCTGCCAAACGCTGTTGGTGTTACCGAAAAGGAAGCCGGAAGAAACGATATGGTCGCCTTGACGCAATAGGCCTTGAAACACCGCACCGATCGCTGCCATCCCTGTAGCGAAACAGATACTGGCAACGCCATCTTCCATTTTGCTGATCTTGTCTTCTAAAGCCGACACGGTTGGGTTACCTTGACGTCCATAGCGATAGCCGCTCTGCTTGCCTTGAAAAACTTCAGCAAGGTCGCGTGCATCCTTATAACCATAAGTGACTGAGGTATGCACAGGTTTATGCGGCGAGCCGTGTTCGATCTCTTTCTGGCGATCATTGTGCAAAATGGTGGTGGTGAAGCCGTAAGGTGTTGTACTCATTTTTGTAGGCAAAAAGCAAATAGCGTAAGGGGAAAATTGCAAAAATCTTGATTAAGCGAGAGTGTAACCTAGATTTTCACTGACTAGTCGTGGCTAGCCCGACGACAAGCTCGCCTGTTTCAAGTAATTCGACAATGCCAGTCGCTTGTTTCTTGACCTCAAGAACAAAAAAAAGCGAACTGCCTGTTCGACAATTCGCTTCTAAAATGACATCGATCTACCGGTCGATGATGACTTACACTACTAACACCGCTAACACTGTCACATACCACTTAAACTCGGACATCTGCGCTACTTTTTATCGCTTTTGTCATTTGAGTCGTTAATCATGACTTTCAATTCTTTCGCCAAATCACGTACTTTGTAATCGGCAGGGATAGAAAATTGGCTAGCAGGAAGCTCTTCTCGCTTCAAATTACTCAATCGATAGATACGCTCTCCCGACCGTGGATCACTGTGTTTTGAGTACACCACTAATTGCAAGTCGGGCGCTGTCCATACTTCGTCACTGACCACGATTGCCTGCGCGTTACCAACCTCACCCGCCGGGATCTCATAGCTTGTCAGCTTGCCTTCCGCTTTCACACCCTCAATCTCTTTGCTTCCTAAGGATTTACTTTGTTTCTTAGCAGCCCATTTACTGTCTGAGAACAAGCGCATAAACGCGCCATCTGGACCATTCGCGAGCATGCCCATCGCCGGACCAGCTTCAGGTCCTCGCACATCAATCGTGATTCCTTTTGTACCAGGTCCAAGGCTGGCGCCGTCGGCCTCTGCCGCGCCAACGCGCTTAATGACGATATTTTTCTCGCCAGCTTTTGCATCACCAACGATGGCTCGAACTTCGATATTTTCGCCACCTTCTTTCGATTTACGAATCGTCTCTACATTGATTTCTTTGATACCACCTCCAGGCATACCCTTACCTATTTGAAAACGCTCAGGCATTTTGTTTGCCGTTTTCGAGCGAGGATTTAGCGTCATCACTGAACCAGCAGGATCGACAATCGCAATATCAATCACCTCGCCTTTGGCATTGCGCGATTCGCGGCGCGTACGGCCTTGGCTATCGCGGGCATTAAACATCGTCGTTTTATGCGTAATCACATTGCCGTCCGCCAGTTTTTGTATGGTTTCAATACTGACTTCTGCACTGAATGGGGCATTTTTGATGGTATCGGCAGCAGCAATGAAGTGCATATTACCGTTGGAGGTAATCATGGTGGCGTGTTCCGCAATCTTGCCATCAAGTTTGGTCACATGTGCATCGTTGTCGACCACCATCACATGGGTTCGAACCTCGGTTTTCTTCGTTGCCTGAGTGTCTTCGGGATCAATCAAGCTAGCGGCATGCGCCGCAGCTCCCATCAACGCACATGCCATCAACACTAACTTAGTCACGGACTTTAATTTCATTTCACTTCTCCTTTTGTTTTTCTCTTATTTCGAACTCGAGGGTACAAAACGCACCGCTAAAGGTTGATCATTCGCGCCATACAACATTTCAGCTGTCGAACTACCGCCGACTTGATCGGCACCAACGCTGATTCCCATACTCGCCAACATGGTATGAGGTACTTCAGCTTGGACTATGCGCATATTTTCTTGCATCGCTATCTCTTCGCCACTGCCCAAGGCGATGAACGGAATGTCTTCACGCACAGCAACCGTTTCTACACTGCTTGGCATCCACATTGGGTGCCCAAGTCGCGAAGTTTGTACCGATACACTCATCACCAACACCGCCACCGCAACCGCGCTCGCCCATTGCCAATACATATCGCCTATCCTTTTAAACCACGGTAGCGGACGATGTTGTTGCGCGAAACGTGCCAATAACGCTTGTTCAACATGTGCAGGGGTTTGCATTTGCGCTAATCCTTGGCGCAATGCCTGCATATGCGGTTTCAAAATCGCGTCAATTTTCTCAGGACTATTCGCTTGGTTTTGCATCTTCTATTCACTCTTCTCTACTTCAAACGCTTTTACGTCTAACTCTATTTTTCGCCACTCACATTGACCGTATTCGGCCAACACGCGCCCAACTCATCACGACCAAAGCTAAGCGGTACGGGCCAAACTCGGTTGCCAAGCAGCCAGTCGCTCTGCCAATGCTTGACGCGCCCGAGATAAACGTGAACGCACAGTGCCCACATTAATCTCACAAATTTGGGCGATCTCGAGGTAACTTAACTCTTGAATCTCAAACAGGATCAACACATCGCGATAATGTGAAGACAGCGCCGCAATTGCGATGCGTAATTCCTCAGCCATCTCGTTGCGCAACAGTTGCTGCAAGGGCGTAGCGTTTTCGCACATCACATCGTCTTCAGCTTGTTCATCTTCACCGACTGGCTCAATGCTTTCGTAACGCCTGTCTTGCACGTCATGTTTTAATGCGAGATGACGAATGACTCCGAACAAGAAAAACTGCAATTGACCAAGGGTGGGATCAAAACGATATTGATCTTGCATCAATCCCACAAATACTTCTTGAACCAAATCCGCAGCAACTGCCTCTGAGCCACAACGTAAGACGGCGTAACGATACAGAGCAGCCTGATATCGGCGATACAAAGTAGTAAATGCCTGGGCATCGCCACTGCGCATTCGCCTCAATAAATCCTGATCTGCAACCGAATCTGTCATGCCCACTATTCTTTGTCTCTAAGTATTTTTCTTAAGCTCTTAGTCATATTCCACTGGGCAGCACAAAAAGTTCCAACTTTTTTTGAAAAAAGTGGAACTAAGCATTCGGTAGAGGTTAATTTAAGGCTGAGCAGGCGGTTCGTTGCAGGCAGGATTATTGATTCCGATGCCACATTTGAGTTGGGGGTTAGTAGCTAAATACTCAGCTGCTAGGCGATCAGCTTCTGTACTTTCCTCTGCACTGAGCGCGGAGTATCCGCGCCCAGCTTTCCAGCCGTAAGCCCAACGATAGCTTGTAAACAGATAAGGTCCACCACCAACGCGTACGCCTTCATACATCATGTTGGCAAGAAATGGATTTTTCGTTGCTTTTTGAACGCAGTCTTTCAATGCCAAATCAGCGAGTCTACGCTCCTCTGCAGTACCCCCCCGCCAATACGCTAAATCGTGTTTGACGCAACACGTACACCAATCTGCCTTGGAAATGTAGGAGCGATCCGGAAACATGCTGCAGCCATCGGTAGAAAAAGCCTGCAATCCAGCTTGAAAAGCCCCCATGCCAGCGCAGCCGACACTAAACGTGGCGATGAGTATTGGTAAAGCGAGGCGCAGAAAAGAATACGAATAAGAACGGAATTGATGGTCTCGCATAACTTCTATTTTGACAAAGATGAAAAAAGGCGCCACCAGTATGCTGGTTGCGCCTCATTTTATCAATCTATACATGCTTTGCTGAGTGACAGAATTCGAACCTTAAACTAAGAACTCCTCGATTAAAGTCGCCAAAACCTCGGGCTGATCGTGGTGCAGCATATGTCCCGCATCCATTACGATTTCTGTTCGCATATTTGGAATAAATTTCATCCGTCGGTCAATTTCGGCACGCGCTTCCTCTTTGGAACCGATCATGCGCCAAATATCAGTATCATTGGCTTCAACCCACAATACCGGCGCAGAAATGTTCTGCCAGCATTGCAACACTTCATCGACGTGATACAACAAAGGCGACGAATTCTTATGGGCGGGATCTGCCAATAATTCCCATTCACCGTTGGCATTCTCTTTCGCCCAATTTTGAGCCAAAAAGGCCGCGCGATCATCACGCAAGCGCGGATTCGTCTTTTGTAGGCGCGCCGCCACTTCCGCCGCACTCGCATAAGGACGTAAGCTTGGCACTTGACGCAATTCTTCTAGCCATTTGCGATAACGACCCGGGGCCTGTTTAGCTTGTGTCATCGGCATGCCAAAGCCTTCTAAATTGATTAATTTCGCCACGCGCTCTGGACGCACACCAGCATAAATCATGGAGATATTTCCGCCCATGCTATGACCGAGCAAATTAACCGGTTGATCTGGCGAGAAATGCTCAAGAATGGCGTCTAAATCTGCCACATAATCAGGGAACCAATAGCTCTCGACTTTCGGGTATTCAGTCAAACCGAACCCGCGCCAATCCGGTGCAATGACGTGCCAATCCTTAGCCAAACAGTCAACCACAAACTGAAAAGAAGCTGCGACGTCCATCCAGCCATGGACCATTACTAGCAAGGGCGCCTCTGGATTGCCCCAGTGGCGAAAGTGCATATTTAAACCACGAAGGGCGACAAATTCAGAGCGGCTTGGTTTCATAATGTTGACCTAAAGATAAAAATAGAACGACCGTTCGATAATTATACTCGATCAAACCATTTTTGCTGCAAGTGCACAAAATTCTTCGAAAATAAAGGTTCCCGATATTCACTAAACCAGCTTAACTTCGAGATCAGAATGCGACTTAGGCCCTCAACGCCCTACGTCGAAACGCACAAAATCGCCGACTTTGACTTTGATCGTATCGACCTCAATCGGATTCTCTAATTCTCCAATCGCAAACGGGTATTGCACCTGAACGATCTTGAGATGCCCCATACTGGCTTGCGGGATTCCATATTGCAAAGGACGTGCTTGTTGAGCAGTCAGGCCAATTACGGGAAGTTGGTCAAAATTTGAGACCACTAAGCCAGGATCTCCACTCACCAGATTAGAACTGAGACCAGCATCAAACACAATTTGCTTATCTTGAATCTTGATAATCTTTGCCATCATGGGGAATGGCGCGAGATCTTTGCGTATCCAAGCGACTGATTCTTCTAGGACGGCATCTAATGCTTTCCCAAAGCTAGTGGCATAGAAAGCAACACTTCCAAAGGACTTGTCGCGCCCGACTGGCGCATCGTCTTCGGCAGGACGATACATATGGTGCCGAGCTAGGAAGGCACCGCTAATTCCATCGTAGATCGCAAACTCAATCTCGATGTGACGTTGACGAGTTTCCCACATGCCCCAATATTTCTTATCGCTCCGTACGCCAGCATTTCGAACCTCTCCGGCAATAACAAACTGTGCATCATTCTCTGCTGCTACTTGACGCACTAGCTGTGCACTCGGTGCTTCCTGCTGGTAATCGAATGACAGTAAGTTTTTCGATTGGCGCACTAAGTATGCCCCCGATCGCTCGAGCCGGCTCAACATCTCGCGTGGAATACCCTGGGCAATATCGTCCACATCCTGAACCTGGGTCGGAGAATTCACCGCAAATCCTGTGATTACGATCTTCTTCTTTAACACTCGTTCAGCCACTGGCACGCTGACTTTGGGCTTAGAAAACAAACTGCAGGCTGACAAACTCACACTCAGCACAGCGAGCATTAAAATTGCCACTACGGCACTAGTGGGTTTGGCGGGCTTTGATTGATTCTGCTGTAAATATAGCGGCATGCTGGTAGCTCTCACGCGTTGACTTAGGTTGGATCAATCAAATGATTTATCCAATTATCCTCAGTCTATATTTTCTTCTGCTTCAATCGCGGTTAAAGCCCAGAAAAAGCAGACCTTAGGGGCTCAATTCATTGCAAAGAGAAGACGACCAGTCAATTCTTTAACTAATATTCATCGCCGCCAATTCAGCCTCAGTAAACCCAGCCGCTAAACGAGCAGAGACATTAAATGGAGCGCGTAATTGCGGCGCTCGAAAACGCAAGGCTAATTCGGCAAAGGTGGGAATAGGATCAAGCGATCTAGCTTCACACAAAAAGGCAAACCAGCGATTACCGATCGCGACATGACCGATTTCATCACGCAAAATGATGTCGAGAATTTCCGCGCCCGCGTGGTCACCGGTCTGGGCAATCTTGGCTCTTAAAGCTGGCGTCGCATCGAGGCCGCGTGCTTCCATGGTCCGAGGCACTAGAGCCATACGCCACAACACATCATCTTGCGTCTTTTCTGCCAATTCCCATAAGCTGTTGTGCGCAGGAAAATCGCCATATTGAAAGCCCATGCTCTGCAAATGTTGGTCCAACAAGCTGAAGTGGTAGGCCTCTTCTTGCGCGACCTGCAGCCAATCTTCATAGTAAGCAAGTGGCATATCGGCAAACCGCCATACCGCATCCAAAGCTAAGTTAATAGCATTAAACTCAATATGCGCCAACGCATGGATTAGGGTTGCTCTTCCTTCGACGGTATTCATGGCACGGCGTTTGACCGACAAAGGTGGAACCAAATCGGGCTTTGCAGGGCGCCCAGGGATAAGCAGTTCGGCCACTAGTTGCTTTTGCGTGTCTAAAGACAATTCCCTTGCCAACCATGCTGCGCGCAAAGCAGTCGCGGCCTCAGCTTTGCGTCTAGGATCTGCTTCTGCCAATACCAACAAAGCCCCCTCACGTAGCTCGGTATAGGCGAAATCTCTTGGCTTTTGCTCAATATTTAGTTTTTTATTATCGGAATTATCGTGAGGCTTCGTGGAATTCATGGAGGAGCGGTAAAATGACGGTTTACAGATAAACCTCTATTTTACGGAATAAACATGGCTATTTATCAGTTAGGCGAGATTTCTCCTGAAATAGATGCAAGTGCCTACATCACTGACACTGCCAACATTATCGGCAAAGTCAAAATTGATGCAAACGCCAGTATTTGGTTCGAGTCAACGCTGCGTGGTGATAACGAACTGATACACATCGGAGAGAACAGCAATATTCAAGAGTCATGCGTGCTGCATACAGACCCTGGCTATCCTCTAAACGTTGGCAAGGGAGTGACTGTCGGTCACCAAGCAATGCTGCATGGTTGCACGATTGGTGATGGCTCACTGGTAGGAATTCAGGCCGTAATTCTAAACGGTGCAAAGATTGGTAAGAATTGCCTCGTTGGCGCTGGTGCATTGGTAACGGAAGGCAAAGAGTTCCCGGATAACTCTTTGATTGTTGGCAGCCCGGCTAAAGTTATTCGGGAATTAAGCCCTGAGGCAATCGCTGGTTTACAAGCGAATGCCAACAACTATGTCAAACGCGGACAAGAATTCAAAACCAAACTCAAACGTATAGGCTGATTCAGCATCAAACAGGCTATTTTTAGATGAAAGAAACACAGGAAAACACGTGAAAGATCAATTACAAAAATTTATGTTTGAACACGCAGGTGTGCGTGGCGAACTCGTCGAATTACCGCAGACTTGGCAGGAAATTTTATCGCATCAGGCTTATCCAAAGGCCGTCAAAACCATTTTGGGTGAACTGTTAGCGGCCTCAGCATTATTGAGTGCCAATCTGAAGTTTAATGGCACCATGATTATGCAAATTCATGGCGATGGGCCAGTTCGTTTACTGGTGGTCGAATGCGATGCCGCTTTACGTTTACGCGCCACGGCTAAACTCGCGCCAGACGCTGTGATTGCCGATGATGCCAACCTGACAGATTTAGTTCATAGCAATGGCCAAGGCCGTTTTGTGATCACGCTTGATCCTAACGATAAACTGCCTGGACAACAAGCGTATCAGGGCATCGTCCCCTTGGATGGAGAATCCATCGCAACCATCATTGAAAATTATATGATGCGTTCCGAACAGCTCGATACCAGATTATGGCTGGCAGCAGATGATCAAGTAGCTCGTGGTTTGTTACTACAGAAGTTACCAGAGCATGGTGGCAGCGGTGCCAAAGTCGATGATGAAACAGATGCATGGAATCGCGCTGTGATTTTGGGCAGCACCCTGAAACAAGCAGAATTACTCGATACCGATATTCAAACTTTGATGACCCGTCTGTTTTGGGAAGAAACGATACGCGTTTTCGACCCACTATTCCCTGCTTTTCATTGCAACTGCAGTCGCGAGAAAGTGGGCAATATGTTGAAGATGCTAGGCGAAGCAGAAGTTCAAGCCGCCATCGCCGAATTGAATTCACTCGACATTAATTGTGACTTTTGTGGCAAACATTACAGTTTTGATCAAGTCGATTGTAAACAATTATTCTCAACCGAAAGTCTAGTTGACGGCACACTTGTGGCGAATCAGGTCAAACACTAATCGTAATCACATCAAAACGCTTGCCAATACCATTGCCTTCCAATAGGCTAGTGTCATGTGCAATCCCTTCCCTTTATTCGTTAGAGCCAGCAAAACCAAACTGCGTAGTTTGGTTTTGCTGGCTTGCACTCTAGTTTTCGCAACACCCGCAACGCAAGCAGCAGAAACAGATTATGAATGCGGACAACTCACTGTTGCGACACTTGAAATCGGCACCCTCTTTTATAAGTTACCTGACGGTCGTTTCTCTGGAATCGATAAAGATATTATCGACGCCTTAGCGTTGCGTACGAACTGCCAATTTAGAATTCGTGTCGAATCTCAGGCTCGACTTTGGAGTCAAATGCGCGAGGGTAACCTCGATATGTCGACTTCTGGCATCAAGACTGCGGAGCGCGAAAAATGGGCCGTTTCGATACCCTACTTTTCTTCACGCAACTATGCTTTGCTCAATAGTAGTTTGCCAGCAAATGAACAGACTGCAGCGGGCTTTGTCGCAAACAAAGAACTAAAGCTTGCTGTGATCAAGGGTTTCCAGCACGGAAAGCGGTATAACGAATTTATCGACACCTTGTCTAAACAAGGGCGAGTCTATGAAGTCGCCGATTTCGTCTCTTTGCTCAAGTTGTTTACCGCTAAAAGGGTACATTGCATTCTGCTGATTCTTACCAGCTACCTCGATCTTTCACGCCAGAAGAATCTACCCGATAACGCTGTACTCCGCGATTGGTACGCCAGCGACGCGTTCGTGGCTGGTCTGTATGTATCGAAATCTAAAGTATCACCAAAGACCATTCAACTTCTCCAAAACACCATGAATAACATGCAAGCTGATGGTAGTTTGGAGCGCATTTTCGCCCGTTACGTTGGCGACAAGCTCGCTAAGGAAATGATGCTTGAAGCGCCTGTGACACAAAACGCGCAGTAAGCAATACGGCAAAGCTTTGCTGACGCTATCAAAAATTCTCCACGACCTAAATCTCACAAAAAGACTTTTCTCTATACAAACTAAGTCTGTTTGAGATCAAGTACGAATTCACACGCAATTGCGGCAGCAGTGGTAACATATTCAATGGCATTTCAGATTCATATATTGCCATCTCCTATGTGAATTTCATTGACCGACTAACGATAGTAAGCAAATGACAGATTCCGCAACGCCAAACAGCAACTCGCTGAAACAACTCAAAATTGATCGTAGCGCGCCCCAATTCACCAAGAAAAAGAATTGGGGCTTATGGAGTGCGATAGCAGTTGCTATTGTTGTCGCTGCTGGCGTCGCGATCAAACCTCGTGCGCTTGAAGTTCAAACAACCTCCGTTGTTACCTCTTACCCCTCGCAGCAATATGCACAGCTCACGGCGTCTGGCTACGTGGTTGCACAACGACGTGCGGCAGTCGCGAGTAAAGCAACGGGTCGCCTGATCTGGTTAAACGTACGAGAAGGTAGCCAAGTCAAACAAGGCGAGATCATTGCGCGCTTAGACGCCAGCGACGTGCAAGCCGCAATGGCTGCCGTGCAAGCCAGTATTCGCCAAGCGGAAGCTGGGGTGGCGCAATCCAATGTTGAGTTGGTCAATGCTGAATCGGATCTAAAACGTAGCCAAGGTTTGAATGCTCAAGGCTTTATCTCTGCCCAAGCAATGGAAGCCGCGCAAAAACGTGTTAATGCCGCCAAGGCTGCGATGACTTCTGCCCAAGCGAGTGTCGCTGTTGCCAAGTCACAGCTAAAGGTGCAACAAGTCAATCAAGACTTCACCGAAATTCGAGCGCCATTTGACGGCATTGTCTTAGTCAAGAACGCCAATATCGGCGACATCATCACCCCCTTCTCCAGTGCAGCAGGAGCCCAAGGTGCGGTTGTGACGATGGCTGATATGACGACGCTAGAAGTCGAAGCAGATGTCTCCGAAAGCAATCTAGCCAAGGCCAAGATTGGTTTGCCCGTTGAAATTACACTCGACGCTCTACCCGACATGCGTTTTCGCGGCAATGTCGCAGGCATCGTCCCTACCGTCGACAGAGCCAAGGCGACCGTCATGACCAAGATACGCTTCGAAAAACTCGACCCACGCATCCTGCCGGAAATGAGTGCCAAAGTCACCATCCTCTCGCAAGCAGCAACCGATGCTGATCAAAAACCCGTGTTGACCGTCAACCCCAAAGCCATCGTTGAACGACAAGGCAAGAAGGTCGTATTCCGCATCAAAGACGATATGGTTGAAGTCGTCAATGTGAATCCTGCCCGCAAGATTGGTGACAATCTCGAAATTACCGGTGACTTAAAATCCGGTGATAAATTGGTTCTCAATCCAGACACCAAATTAGAAGCGGGTAAAAAAGTGACGGTGGCCAGCAAATGACACAAGTTCCGGTCATTCGCATTCGCAACTTAAGTAAAACCTACTATCGCGGTGGGCAAGCGATTCACGTATTGGAAGGCGTCGATCTGGATATCGACCACTCGGAATTTTTGGCTCTAATGGGGCCGTCCGGGTCTGGCAAAAGTACCTTGCTCAATCTGATTGCGGGTATCGATAAGCCCACCGGCGGCACTATCGAGATTCGCGGTGTCAATATCGCCGAACTCAATGAGGCACAACTGGCTGACTGGAGAGCATCGAATGTGGGCTTCATTTTTCAGTTCTACAATTTAATGCCGGTGCTGACCGCGTTTGAAAACGTCGAACTACCTTTATTGCTGACCAACCTCTCGCGTTCGCAACGTAAGGCCCACGTGCAAGCAGCACTTGAAATGGTTAAACTGGGCGACAGGATGGATCACTATCCCAACGAACTCTCAGGTGGGCAACAACAAAGGGTTGCGATTGCGCGTGCACTCGTCACAGACCCAACCTTAATCGTCGCCGATGAACCGACCGGCGATCTTGACCGCCATACTGCCGAAGAGGTCTTAGATTTACTCGATCAATTACAACGTGATCTCGGCAAAACCATCATCATGGTAACGCATGATCCCAAAGCCGCCGCCCGCGCTGGCCGTATGGTGCACCTAGAAAAAGGTGTCTTGGTACCAGAAACCGCAATGAATGAGGCAGGTAGACCTGCTGATCACCGCTAGTCGACTATGTTTCTGTTTCGTTTACTTCTCAAAAACGCATTTAGGCATCGTCTGCGCACATTGTTGACGATGGTTGGCCTCGTCGTGGCCATTTGCGCTTTTGGCTTATTGCGAACCATTATCGACGCTTGGTATGCCGGTGTCGAAGGTACTTCGAGTGTCCGTTTGGTGACACGTAATTCTATTTCACTGACCTTCCCCCTACCTTTAAATTATGCAGAACGTTTGCGCAATGTTGAAGGCGTAACCGGTGTGAGCTGGTCAAATTGGTTTGGCGGCGTCTACATCACAGAACGTAATTTCTTCCCGCAATTTGCCGTCGAACCAGCGAGTTATCTCGCCTTGTATCCAGAATATGTGCTGAAAGACGAAGAGAAAAAAGCCTTTCTACTCGACCGCCAGGGCTGCATTGTCGGCCGCAAACTGGCGAACCAATATGGCTGGAAAGTCGGCGATCAAATTCCTTTGCGCGGTACGATTTTCCCTGGCACTTGGACCTTCACCTTACGTGGCATTTGGGATGGCGCCGATGCCAAGACCGATGAATCTCAGATGCTATTTCATTGGCAGCTATTAGCCGAGACCAGCAAGAAACGCTTTAAACGCAGCGCCGATTATGTTGGCGTTTACATCGTACGCATAAACGAACCGAACAATGCGCCTATAGTCTCTGAACGGATTGACCAACAATTCAAGAACTCGCTGGCGGAAACCCTCACCGAAACAGAAAAAGCCTTCCAGCTCGGGTTTGTGTCCATGAGTGAGGCGATCCTGGTGGCAGTGAATGCAGTCAGCTACGTCATCATCATTATCATCATGGCCGTTATGGCAAACACCATGAGTATGACCGCCCGCGAACGATTAGCCGAATACGCCACCCTGAAGGCGCTCGGTTTTTCACCGAGCTTTGTGGTGAAACTTCTGTTTGGCGAAAGTTTAGTGATTACCCTCATTGGCGGCGGTGCCGGACTTCTGCTCACACTACCGATCGCCGCTGGCTTCGCGAAATCTGTCGGGTCTTTGTTTCCGGTATTTGCGGTTTCCGACACAACTATGGCCCTACAATTACTCGCCAGCCTAATCGTCGGTATCGTCGCCGCCGCTTGGCCTGCATGGAAGATGAGTAGGATCGATATCGTCAATGGTTTGAGGCATGTCGCATGAAAGCGATTCCACTCTCTTACGTTGCTAGAAACCTATGGGTTAGACGCGTCACTACGTTGCTCACAGCTGGAGGGATGGCACTCGTGGTGTTCGTGTTCACTGTGGTGTTAATGATGAGTGAAGGAATACGTGCCACCCTAGTCGCCACCGGACAAGCAGATAATTTTCTAGTGCTACGCAAAGGTGCCGGGGCTGAAATCAATAGCGGCATTAGCCGTGATCAGGCCGCGATTATCGAAAGCCTGCCCGGCATCGCTAGCAATCGTGACGGACAAGCGCTTGTCAGCAAAGAGCCTGTGGTGTTGAACAATCTTCCCAAGCGCAGCAACGGCAAACCCAGTAATGTGACGGTACGCGGCACTTCGACCATTGGGCTAGAACTACGCCCTCAGGTTATTATCGTGGAAGGTCGTATGTTCCGACCCGGCACATCCGAAATTATCGCCGGTCGCGCTGTGGCGCAGGGTTTCCGTGGGACAGGGCTCGGGGAAACTCTGCACTTCGCCCAAAGAGACTGGGTCGTCGTTGGCATCTTCGATTCTGGCAAGACTGGCTTCGACAGTGAGATTTGGGGCGACAGTGAGCAAATGATGGCTGCATTTCGCCGTAATGCCTATTCAACGATTGTGTTTCGACTCAGCGACCAAAGTGTCACCCCTCTTCTCAAAAAGGCGATCGAGGATGATCCACGATTGCAAATCGATGCCAAACCCGAGGTGCAATTTTACGCCGAGCAGAGTGAGGCTTTAGCGACTTTCATCCGCATCCTTGGCTTGAGTCTGTCGATCATTTTTTCGATCGGGGCCATCGTTGGTGCGATGATTACGATGTTCGCAGCGGTAGCGCAGCGAGTCGGAGAAATTGGCACCTTACGCGCGCTCGGTTTTCGTCGCAATGCAATCTTAATGGCCTTCTTGCTTGAATCTTTATTACTGTCTTTAGTCGGCGGCGTGATCGGCCTGATTGCCGCTTCGTGGATGCAGACTGTCGATATCTCGACCACAAACTTTCAAACTTTCAGCGAGCTCGCATTTCAATTCAAAATGACATTCGACATCGTTATTAAGAGCCTACTGTTTTCATTGTCGATGGGTTTCATCGGTGGCTTCATCCCCGCCTGGAGAGCCTCACGCAAGAAAATCGTTGATTGTTTGCGTGAGTCTTAAATTGAACAGTGCGGTCGAAGCAGCGGCATTTTTTGAACGCGAAGGCTACTACCTAACTGCTCCAATTCTCTCAACAGCACGATGTGAAGAACTTCAGCGTCTCGCATGGTCACAAACTCGTTCTGGCGGCAATCGCAATCTGCTCAGGGAAAATTGGTGCGCATCCCTAATACCTTATCTAAAGAACCTGTCGCCACTAGACAGCCTTATCCCAAGCGGATTTGTCGCTATTCAATGCACGTATTTTGAAAAATCGACTACCACGAATTGGCTGGTTCCAATCCATCAAGACTTGAGCATCCCCGTCAAACAACGTATCGAACATTCAGACTTGAATGGCTGGTCGATAAAGGATAGTGAGCAGTACGTACAAGCGCCAATAGAGTTCACTGAACAAATGATCGCCGTACGCATACATCTTGAAGATTGCACTGAAGAAGACGGGCCCGTTGTAGTCCTTCCACGTACACACAGGCTCGGCAAAATAAGCAATCGTGAGGCGTTACAATTTCGCCAAAACGAAGTGAGTCAGGTCTGTATCTTGAATGCTGGAGCGGCCTTAATCATGCGACCAACGCTACTGCACCTGTCATCGAAGGCAAGTGGTCACAGCAGACGTCGAGTGTTGCATTTTGTGTTTGCGCCGCAACAGCCGCCTTGCGATCTCGAATATGCATGTGCCATCGGCTAACCAGATCAAGGTTTCATTTCCACTTTACCTTCGAACAATAATCGTACATTCGGATCGAGTGAGATAAATTTCGGCGCGGTGTCCACTTTCAATTTGTAGCTTTCTTTGGCGCCTGTCACTTTTACTGTCTGCATTTGCAATTTGCCGTCGGCTGCTTGCAATGCAAGTTCTAAAGGGAATTGAAACAGGTCGGGACCCGTTTGCTCCAAGTTCAAGCTGAGTTCATGCGTTTGTTTATCATATCTCCAGTCGCCTTTTAATTTGGGATAACCTGCTTGATACAACCACTGGTGAAAGAAGGCTTTCAAGTCTTTACCGCTGGCCTGCTCCATCGCTGCTTGAAAGTCTTCACTGAGCGCGTTCTTGCCCGCAAATTTCGCGTAATAGGCACGGATACCCTGCCAGAAAACTTCGTCACCCAGATCTTGCCTGAGCATATGCAATACCCAAGCACCCTTCTCATAAGTATTTGGGCTCAGTACATTTTTGGGGTCTTGAATATCAGTATCGACGATTGGACGCCACACTTTTTGGTGGTAGCGAATAATCTTTTCGCGATCCGCTAACTGTTGCCTTAAGAAGCGGTCGCGGCCGTAGGTATGTTCAAGGTAAAGATTCGTAAAATAAGTCGCGAAGCCTTCGCTGAGCCACACGTGATGCCAGTCATTTTCTGTGGCAGAGTTACCAAACCATTGATGGGCAATTTCATGTGCAACGAGACCTTCCTGCTCGCCTTTCCCAGTCACCGAGTTCTCGAAATAAAAAATTGTATTCGCGTTCTCCAATCCACCGAAACGGGTTTTCGACTGTACGTTGGCTAGTTTCTTGTAAGGGTATGGGCCAACTTTTTGCTGAAAAAAGTTCAGCGGTCTAATTGCGACGGAATAATCGCGAAAACCTTCACTGCGGTTCTGCGGAAAGACCCAGCTCGTAATCGACACATCATCGAGCTTAGCGCTCTCCTGCATCGCGAACTTTGCCACACCTATCACCATTACCTTGACCGCCAGAGGAACCTCTTCTTTCCAGTGCGTCAATTTGCGATTCGGGTCGATATAACTTTCTTCCATTTTCAAGCCATTGGCGACCACACTGTATTGCGCCGGCGCGATCACAACAAACTCAACTGCAGCTTTATCACTAGGATGGTCAATTGTTGGCAACCATTGATGCCCATGATTAGGCCAATTGTCAGCAAAAAATACGCGATCGCCATACTTGTTCTTACCAATATTTAATCCGCTTGCTGGTTCGCCGCGGTATTGAATATGAAAGACTTTAATATCACCGGCTTTGGGCGCCTCTTTCAAATCGATCTTGAGCCTATCGGCTTGGTGGGTGAATGATAGGCCTTGTTCACTAAGTTGCACAGATTGCACCTCCATGCCTTTTCCCTCGGCATTCTTATTGGCGAGATCTAAGCTGAGACTCATTATGGGTGCCAGAAACTTTACAGAAACTTGAGCCTGTCCTTGCAACATATCGTTCTGGTCGTTCAATTCCAGCAAGAAACGATAGCGCTGGATATCAATATCTTTGTTGCGCGGGTAACGATCGTCCGCCAGTGCGCTGCCAACAAACAACATCCCCAACAATAAAGATACAAAAAATTTCATAGTATTGACCTATCAAAAAACCAAGTTGCAATGTCTTTAATTACACCACAAGGAACTCTATAAAAATCAGCAAACACTGACCACGCCTCATTTGTACGGAAGTGATACACCCCCAACAGGCGTTTAACTTCATAACAAATAAACCAGAATCCGATTATGACAAAAAAAGCTGCAAAAAATTCACTTACGCTAATTTAACTTTTTTCACATTTAAACACTTGTTTCCCCACTCCGTATCACATATGATTAAATCGAATGATACGACCATGTCCAAGACCAGGGAGATACTGATGGAGAAGCGCCATAGCAGTAAGAAGCCCGATTGGCATACACATTATCCTTACCCGCGTAGCGGCATGATTAATGTGGCACCGAATGGCACAGCATTGAGCTACCATGCACTGATGTCGTTACACAGTGAAAGTTCTTTCTCATCTGATGATGACGATGACGACAGCTTGGTTTTTCTGTCTGAAAGCGAAGACGAGCAAGAACAAACAAAAGCCGGCCAGGCTTGGAAAATCCTAATTGCAGACGATGACAACAATGTCCATGACACCACGGTTTTGGCGCTCAGCGGCGTCCATATTCATGGGAAACCATTGGAATTTTTGCACGCTTTTTCTGCTAAAGAAGCAAAAGACATTGCGATCAACAATCCAGATACCTCATTGATATTGCTCGATGTCGTGATGGAAACTGTTGATGCAGGACTCAAATTAGTAAACGTCTTGCGCGATGAGTTATCGCGCAAAGACCTTCGTATCGTGCTTCGCACAGGCCAACCCGGTTATGCCAAAGAGAACATCATGGGGAACTATGCCATCGATGGTTATGCAACCAAATCCAAATTGACCCGTGCGATTTTGATTTCGATGCTCAATGAAGTACTCGATGACAATAAAGCACCAGAAGATTTGCCAAACTAGTTAAGAGTTCGATGCAAAAACAAAGTTTTAGGAAAGCCAGGAGAAAGCCTGGCTTTTTTTATTCTGCATCCGGTTGATTTGCTGGAGATGCCGAAATAAATTCAGGCAGTTCCAAACAATGCTGGTTAATCGCCATCAAGGTCGGATATGGACTCATATCGCAATTGAATCTTTGGGCATTAAAGATCTGTGGAATTAACACACAATCGGCAAAACCAGGTTGATCACCGAAGCAAAATAATCCGCGTCGAGAATCATGAGCAAGTCGTTGCTCCAAACCAGCAAAACCGATAGCGCACCAATGCTGATACCAGGCGTTCTTTTGCTCGTCACTGACGCCCAGATTAGCGCTTAAGTATTTTAAGATTCGTAGATTGTTAACTGGATGGATATCACAGGCGATGGCGAGTGCCAAAGCCCGCACGTAGGCACGATCATGTGCATCCGTTGGCAATAAAGGTTTTTGTGGATAAGCCTCCTCAAGGTATTCCAGCATCGCTAAGGACTGCGACATGGCTGCGGTGCCTTCTCCATCGACCATTGCGGGAACCAAAGATTCGGGATTTAGCTGCTTATACTCATCGGAAAATTGTTCTCCACCATTACGCAATAAATGCACTGAAGCTTGTTCATATCCAATGCCCTTCAGATTCAATGCAATTCTGACTCTGTACGAGGCGGAGCTACGAAA
Organism: Oxalobacteraceae bacterium; assembly: GCA_947464955.1. Lineage (GTDB taxonomy): Bacteria > Pseudomonadota > Gammaproteobacteria > Burkholderiales > Burkholderiaceae_D > Undibacterium. The sequence continues at coordinate 11,157 of CANHZI010000035.1, read as the reverse complement.
ATATCCAAATAATTTCATTCTTAAACCCTCATCTACCAATGTTTTATATTCATCAACAAGAAATCAAATCTGAGAAATCACGCTGCCAACAGGATCTCCGTGGCATTTTGTGCGATCGCCTGCACGCGTTTTTGTCGCTCGAGTTCAAATGCCACCGTCAATGAAAAAAGACGATACAACATGGTCTTCAACTGCTCTTGATCTTTTCCTTGTTTCATACTCTGCTGCAAAATTTCCAATTGCGCTTTGCGACGTTCTTGAGATAACTGCGCTGGGCTATCCAATTGCAACAAAATTTCCAAGCTGAGAATAAGGTGATCGACTTGAACGGCATTGCCAAGCAGGACTCGACGTACTTCAACACCATCATCACGATTTGCAAACAACTGCATCAGGCTGTCCCAACGTTGCTTTAGGCTACGCCCCGTGCGGTTCCTTGGGATCTCTAAAGCCTCCCATTCCTGCTTCACCATGGTCCATTTTTGCTCATCAATCACATGTTCGGTCAACACGGCTTCTGCCTTTTCAACAACACTCAACACGAGCAGAACTCCTTGTAAACGCTGGCGTTTGGCTTGCAGTTCAAGCTCACTAAACACTTTTTGTAGGCGCTCTATCCCTTGCTCAAATCGACGATTTACACTAACTTCATCCTGACGAGGGACTGGTCCAATCGCCTGCCATTCGGCTTGAATTTGTTGACGAAATTGTTTCAATACAGCGATATCTTCAGCAACGAATCGCTCTAATTTATCGCAAACGGATTGTTTCTGTTGAAGGTGCAGCTGTCGCTCTTGATCAGCTGAAGCAGCGAACTGTTTGCGTGCTTCAAAAATCGCATCACATGCACTACGAAATTCTAGCCACAGTTCTTGTTCTATTTTTCTCTCTAAAGCAATATGACTAGCCGAGACTTGCCAGCGCGCTTGCAATGCCCGAATTTGATCGGCCGCATTCCTCGCACTTGAATCAATCGTTTTTGCTTCTTGGATTAATTCTCGACGATGTTGTATCGCTTGTTCCTGCTCAGCGCCAAAGATTTGTATCAAGGGCTGTAATAGCTCGTTATATCCTTGGTCGAGTCGCGCTTTCTCTTTGCGATCAAATGGTCCAACTCGCTTCCATTCTTGCTGCATCTGAATAATTGCGAGCCCAATTGCTTTCCAATTCTTTTCAGCTTGTAATAGGCCTTCGATCTTACTGCGCATCTCATTTAACTTTTGCTCGGCTTTAGCCACATTCTCTTTACGCAATTCAGCCTGTTGCTGAAAATGGGCTGCAGCAGGCGCATATGCAGCACTACAAGCAGCATCAAAACGTAACCACAATTCTTTGGCCGCGCCGCCACTACTTGCCTCCATTTGCTTCCATTGCGCTCGCAATGCTGTCACCGTATCGACAATTTCATTTGGATCTAATTTCAGATTTGCCAAACCTTCAGCCGTGTTGACCAACTCTTCACGCGAAGCATCTCCACTCCATTTTGCCCAAGACAATAAGTGATTGAACTGTTTCCGTGCTTGTGACAATCGGTCTTTCTGCGTTCGATTCAGATATTTCGGCGCGGCATTCAAATCGACTTCGCGAAGCTGTTTTTCAAAGGGTTTCGCTTGCTGAAAACTCCCTTCCTGTAATGCTCGTTCCAACCCGTCAAGGGCTTCAGCAAACTGTGCCGCACTCAACAAGTTCGCAGGCGAAATCACCGCTGGCGGGATTTCCTTTACTGGATCATCGGAATCCTGTTTTGTTTCTTCGGTTTGATACTGAACTTGATCATCCCGCGTCTCATCGACTGTGCTGATTGTATTTTGCGACTCCGGCAGCGAAACTTCGTTTGTCGATTGCTTCAAACTCATGACTTTGTCATGGTGTCGACGCAAGACATTCTCGGCGTCTTGTACTGTATGCTTAGGCAAGGAATTCGCGAGAGGATGGTTCAAGCATGCGCCGAGTTCCTGACGCCAGTGATCTTGCAGCTCTAGCTTCGATGCCGCTGTACTGACGCCACCCAGTTTCAATTCACTTTCGATCTCAGCAATCAATTTAAGCAAACGACGTTGCAGCTGTACTTGCTCGCCCATCCGCGATTCCAGTTGTTCACGTAGGATTTGAAATTGACTCTGCAGGGGCTCAGGAAACGACCTTAAGGACTGCTTTTGCGTATCCAGATCAATTAAATGGTTTGGCAAAACAAAATCTAGTGCTAGTAACTTAGCAGCCATGTCTACGCATTGTTGAGCGGCATTTAGGTTTTTTTCTTGATCAACTATCGCATCGAGCTTGGTTTGCATCAATTTTGTGACACGTTTATCACTCTTCCTGCAGGCATCGCGAACCTGCTCTAAGCCTTGTTTACTGTGGATATACTGGGCTGCATCCAATCTGCCGTCGGCAAAATCGCAGGCCAGTAGCATCTCAATCACCATCGCCTCATTGTGAATGGCTGCATCGAGCTTCTGCTTCCAAACCTGTCTCTGTTGCGCCAGCTGTGTTTGTTTATCTCCCGCATTTCGGCTGGGGTTTTGATCTTTGATCTCATTCTTTGAAGACGTGGCGTCTTTTACTTCGGATGATTCTGCTCTTGTCTCGCTTCGACCGGAAAACAGCTTACTTAAGAAGTCAAACATAGTGTGATTGGTTGGATAGAAAACGAACATGATAACAAGACTTCCCCACTCACAGCAAAAGAACTTAAACCAGTAGCCAGCATAAAATGGAGCACCATAAGTCCATGTTAGAATGATTCCAGCTTCAATCCTCGTCCTAATTATTCGACCCCATCCCATGCTAAGTCTCGTTTTCCGCCCAAATCCACACTCTGTGTCCCGTAACAATTGGTGCAAGCTATTCACCGGAGCAGTCCTTCTCCTTTCTACACAAGCTCAAGCAATCGACTTGCAAACTACGGCAGAAAAAACAGGGTTTCAAGAGACTGGCCGATACGAGGAGGTGATTCGACTATGCCATGGCTATGCCAAACAGTTCCCCCGCTACGTACGCTGTCAACAATTTGGCATAACACCTGAGGGTAGACCGATGCTGGTTCTAATTGCATCGAAAACTGGCGCTCTTGATGCAACGCGGGCCAAACAAAAACGCATTCCTGTCGTCTTGGTCCAAGGCGGCATTCACGCCGGCGAAATCGACGGTAAAGACGCTGGCTTTCTCGCCCTAGAGCAAATCCTTAAGCGGCCAACTTCGAATGACCCTCTGCAAAAGCAGGTGCTTTTGTTCGTTCCCGTTTTCAATGTCGATGGTCACGAGCGATTCGGTCCGAACAACCGCCCCAACCAACGCGGCCCCAAAGCCATGGGCTGGCGTACAACGGCACAAAACTTTAATTTGAATCGTGACTACTTGAAGGCAGATGCGCCTGAAATGCAGGCTATGCTGGCCTTAGTCAACTCTTGGGACCCGGTAGCCGCAATTGATCTCCATGTCACGGATGGTGCCAAGTTCGAACATGATGTCTCAATTCAAGTTGAACCGAATTTGAACAAGGAACATCCGCTCGCTGAGACGGGGGCGCAACTACAAAACGCTGTCATTGCAGATTTAGTAAAGCACGGTTCATTACCGTTGCCCTTTTATATGTCGTTCGACGAGGAAGATAATCCCATGTCGGGCTTTAGCAACAACGTTTCTACTCCGCGATTCTCCACCGGCTATTTTCAATTACGCAACCGCTTAGCGATGCTAGTAGAAACCCATTCTTGGAAAGACTACCCTACCCGAGTAAAGATCACCAAAAATACGATTCTTTCTGTCCTCGAACAAATCGCCATGCACGGCGCACAATGGCGAGAAAGAGAAGAGCAAGCTGATCTCAGCAGCAGTCGTTTAGCCAATCAAGAACTGGCACTCTCCTACAAAAATACAGAAACCATACAGACCGTTGAATTCAAAGGCTATGCCTATAACCGCAGCGCTTCCGAAATCTCAGGCGCGCCAATGACACGTTATGACGAAAGCAAACCTGAAGTTTGGCGAGTGAAACTTCAAAATGAAGTCGTCGCCGATGTCACTACTGTGCTACCGAGAGCCGGTTACCTCATTCCTGTAGCTTGGGCAAAAACTATTGCACCGAAGCTGGTACAACACGGAATCAAATATAAAACCCTCACTAAGTCGATGCCAAAAACCGAGCTTGAGTGCTTCCGCGCAACCAAGATTAACTTTAGCCCGACTTCCATCGAACACCACCAGATGCTCAAAGTGGAAGGACAATGGAAAAGTGACCACCTAGACATTCTGGCCGGTTCCCTGTTTATTCCAGTGGCTCAAGCCAAAATTCGATTAGTTGCGAGCATGTTCGAGCCTTTAGGTGGTGATTCACTCCTAAATTGGGGATGGTTCAATAACGCATTTGAAACAAAGGAGTACATGGAAGCTTATGTCGCGGAAGAATTCGCACGTGAAAGCTTACAAAACTCGCCTGATTTACGAAAAGAATTTGAACATCGCCTACAAACCGATCCCAATTTCAACAAAGATCCTATGCAAAGGCTCAACTTTTTCGCCAAGCGCCATCCTTCTTGGGATAAACACTATGGCTTGTATCCTGTCCTGCGCTTAATTCGAGATCCAGCACATTAGTCTAAATGCCCGCACTTACATTTAGAAACAAAACCGACCATTTTTCTAGATAAGCCTGTCCTCCGAAATCTCTTTTAACCGTTAAAGGATAAAGCAAGTGCTTTTTTGGAGGACAAAATGTCACACTTCGCATCGATCAAAGTCGGCATCGCAATATTTACCTTGAGTATCGCAAGTTTCGCCGGTCTCGCTTCTGCCCACGAGCGCTACTACGGCAATCCCTATCCCGTAGCCCCTGTAAGCAGTTATAGCTATGTGTACTATCCGGCAGCGCAGGTCTACTACGCGCCGATGGCCCGCACTTGGTATTGGAATGATGGATACGCATGGCGCGCAGGCTATTCGCTACCCTACGGCTTGAACATCGACTTTCGCTTAGGTGGAATTCCGATTAGTTTGCGTTCCGCACTCCCCTATCGTGAACACCATTATGTTGATAGTTACTATGGTCGTCCATGGCGTGCCCGTCAACATTACGAACATCGCCGTCAACGAGAAGAATACCGTGAACAATGGCATGAGCGAGATCGTGGCTATGACCGTTATGAAGATCGTGACGGACGCCGTTGGTAAGAATTCGCCCATAAAACCCGCTGAAAAGGACCGCAAGCTAAGGAGGTGCGGTCCTTTTTTCATCTTCAAAGCAAACAATATAGGACTGATATGCGAACAGGTATGCTGGAAACAGACACAATGGCGTTTCCTTGTTGAAACATTATCGATAAAAGCATACTATTTCAATCTAAACACATCTTGTGCAATGCGCGTATGATCGACGCCAAACGCAGACCTTACCTGGAAGCGGCCGCATATGAGTCAAAAACATCGTTACTTACCAATCCCTCGGATTAGCGCCGGTATGGTTCTCGCCGATGAATTGCTCGACAAGCTAGGGCATGTCTTGCTCCCTGCCGGCACGAAACTCACACAAAACATGATCAACTCGATGGAACACCATGACGTCCATCAATTATCAATTGTGGTTGAAGAAACAGAAGAAGAGATGCAAGAAGATCTTGCTGCGAAACAAAAGAAACGCGAGCGACTCAGTGTTGTCTTTAGGCATGCGCCGTATCCTGAGCCCACAGCGTCTTTAAAAGCATATATTGAAAAATATCGTGAAGGTCCTACCTCATGAGTCAATTCATCACCGACAACGATGATCACCAAATTTCTTTGGAAGAAGTGATTAACAAAATCAACGACCTCCCGATGTTGCCGGATGTCGCCAAAGAGATGCTAAGCGATCTCAATAACGATGATATTAGTCTGGACACGATAGTTGAGAAAGTCAGCCTTGATCAAGCGCTAGCCGCCAAAGTATTACGACTCGCAAATGCATCTTTGTACGGAGCCAATTCCAAAGTGGTCACGATACAGCAGGCAGTAGCGATGCTTGGCATCAAGAATCTGAAGAACCTTATTCGCTTAAGTATTTTTACCAAGCACCTACCAACCGCAGCGTGTCGAGGCTTTGACAACCAAGCTTTCTGGCGACATAACATCGCCACAGCGATTTGTGCTGAACTGATATCCCGTACCCTCCATATGAAGCATGATTTCGCTTTCACGGCTGGTCTCTTGCACGATATCGGTCGACTGGTATTGGTCTCTCGTTTTCCCAAAAAGTATGAAGAAGTGATAGCCACCGCGAAACGCAGCGACACGACGCTGCTTGAAGCGGAGAGAATCGTCTTGGGAGTTGACCACGTCGCTGTAGGTTTAGTACTCGCTTTGCAATGGAACTTCTCTGACGCAATTCAAGACGGCATTCGAGGGCATCATGACCCCGATGACAAAGAACTCAACTCGATCGCATCTATCGTACATGTCGCCAATTCCATCGTTCATGCGCTTGACTTGAATGAAACAGAAGGTGAATTAGTACCTCCGATCTCACAACACGCATGGGATGTGCTGTCCTTGAGCGAAGAAGCGTATCTCGCTATCTTTCATGAGACTGAATTAAGGGTTGAAGCGATGAATCAAATGCTGCAATCTTCGTAGTTTCGGTTATTATTTCAACCATTCAGCAGATCATGGTCTCTGCTCACAACTTATAAATTTATTTCTTTTATTCTCGGCATAATCAGGGGTCAATTTGGAACACTTAAGGCAATTTAAAGACACTGATTTCAAACTAAGCGACATTCAACTTTTTCGCAATATTGAGCCAGATCAATTGCACTTTATCGCTAGATCTATCGCTCACTGCCCTATTCTAAAGGCACATGCTGGGGAAATCGTGCTTGATAGTAATAGCGGCAGTAGCTGTCTCTATATAGTCTTACGCGGCACTTTAGCATTAACTTCTAACACTGCTAAACGCCAATTAGAGAGTTCGACCGTCCAGTATTTCGCTGGCGAGTGCGTTGGTGAAATTTCTGTTTTGGATGAAGAAGGCCACCTATCAACAATTGCGGCGGTCACCAATAGTGAACTGCTAGTCATTGATTCCGAAACTGTTTGGAAACTGATCGACGAATCGAATGGCGTCGCCCGCAATCTATTGCAACTGTTATCGTTTCGAATTCGCGCAGCAAATGCGCAACTACGGAATCGTCAGAAAGTGGGCGAATTCTATCGACAACTTTCGATGGTGGACGGACTTACAGGACTCAATAATCGCTCATGGCTTAACACACAACTGCCAGGGCTCATCGATAATGCTCGGGCCACCGATACTGAACTAAGTGTGATTATGGTCGATTTGGATCACTTCAAACAATTCAACGATAGGTTCGGTCATGTCTTAGGTGATGAAGCCTTGCAGGCTGCAGCAAAGGTCATTAGCGCCGGGTTACGTCCAACCGATTTCGCAGCACGTTATGGTGGCGAAGAAATGATTGTCATCCTACCCAATACCAACAAAGAATCAGCGCTCATCGTTGCAGAGCGTCTTTGCGATCGCATACGACAAACCAAAGTCTTCCAAAATGATGCAATTTCGCTACCACATATTACAGCCTCCTTAGGCTTGGCTGCACTTAGCGATGGCCAAGATGGCTTAGCGGTGATTGCTAGTGCAGATGCTGCCCTCTATCGCGCCAAAGAACGTGGTCGAAATCAAGTGGCGATGTAAGTTCACCCACATAAAAAAAGGCGTCCATTGGACGCCTTTTTTAACTCTAGCAAAGCAAATTAGAAGCGGTGACGCATACCAATTTGCACTGCACGTGCACTACCACCTGGAGTCTCGGTGAAACCACCAGGGGCACTCGCTGCACCTAAAGCATATTGTCCGTCATTTTGGTTTTTGATACGACCAAATACCGTGTACAAATCAGTGCGTTTAGACAAGTTGTAGTCGTAACCGATAGCGATCTGACTTACATCACTGTTCGACAAAGTGCGATCATCTTGACGGCTGAAGGAAGTCATAATACGACCATTGCCCACCTTGTATTGCAGACCCAAACTGAAGCTCGTAGCATCGAGCTTAAAGTTTTTAGCAACTGTGGTACGGAACACGCTAGTCCACGCGCCGAGCACGGCAGCAGGCACACCAGCGGCTTTCAAACTTGGGCCAATTTCTTTATCCCATGCATCATAGAATACTGGCAACAAGATTGAATTCTCATTCTTCATTGCTTGGTAGCCAGCAAAGAATTTGAAATCGCCAGCGGAGTATGAACCACCTGCTGTTGTTGTGATTAAGCCTGTAGAGCCATCCATATTGGTACCACGGTTATAGCCGATACCAGCGTCAAAACCATTCGCTTTGTACTTGACCATACCAGCGATGAATTTATCGTCGAGGCCGACATAACCGGAATTCTTAAAGCCATACATCAAGGAAGCAGCGATACCATTTGGCAGCTCGATACGATATTGCAATGCTTTGTTAGAACGAATCGCCATACCTGAAGTCAACAAGCCACCCGTACCGCCTGTGATGCCGCCCCAGCTACCAGCCATACCGCTCTCGAAGGTATCAGCAGCATTGAAAATTTCATACGCTGGTGTGTACATGCGACCAGCCAACACCGCACCGACTGGAGTAATCAAGCCCACCATCGCTGTACGATCAAACATACCGCCGTCTGGTCCACCACCGCGTTGCAACACGTAAGTATTGGTCGCATTAACGTTATATTTTGGTTGCAAAGCTTCACGAACGCCTTGCAATGTTTGTGCAGCAGCGCCTTTCAAGACAGGATTTCCAAAGTCTGGAAATTCCATACCTTTAGTCAAAGCGTAGCCTTGGTAATCGCTGATGTTACCTGCCTTATTCGAGCCAGTATCAACTTCAACACGTGCTTCCAAATTAAAAATAGCCTTGTAGCCACCACCCATGTCCTCAGTGCCTTTGAAGCCCAAGCGAGAACCATCAGCGATACCACTGACCATTTTGGTCTGATTGGCTTTACCGTTCGAATTGAACTGAATACCAGCGTCCAAGATACCGTAGACGGTGACACTCGTCTGTGCCAATACAGGAGCCGCGAAGCAAGTGCCTAACACTGCTGCCAACATTTTTAGTTTCATTTTTTACTGTCCCCAATAAGAGTTCTCTTTAAACCTAGCTGAAACGAACGTACGTACTAATTTCATAGGTCAAAATATGACATTGATCTTCAATCTTGTATAGGATCAACAATGACAATTCCTCCTTTGTCGCAAAAAAGACACGGTCTTTTTTCGCTTTAGTTGAACAGTTTCATTTGGCTGCATACTTACACTTTCTTCACTCTTAAAACTACCGTTTTTGCGAAGCTACACCACGACTGAAACAGGCTAACAAAGCTTAACTTATTCGCATTTATTTTCGAATAGTTCTTCTAATTTTAGCTGTCGTTTAATTGCACGTTGCAACACATCAACGCAGAATATTGGCATATAGTGGGCGCTCTAAATAGCACTATCGTTCGTTTAGCCTTAATTAATAATTGACCAGGAGACAAAATGCGTCATCTAAAATTATCACTCACACTCGTAGCCGCTGCCGCTTTGGTGGCTTGCGGTGGTGGAACAAGCAGCAGCTCAAAAGATCCTGCGCCAAAAATTACCTTCTCATCACAAGTTACCTTCGGTGATAGCTTGAGCGATGTTGGAACCTATAAGGTTGGTACGGTTGCAGCTTTGGGCGGCGGCAAATACACAATCAATAGCGCATCCGCAAAAAACTGGACAGAATTAGTCGCTGCAAATCTGGGCTTGGCTGCACCATGTGCAGCACAAACAGGACTCGAGGGTTTAGCTACACAAGGCTTCAATGTTCCAGTCAAAGTTAACGCTGGTTGCAATGGCTACGCACAAGGTGGTGCACGCGTCACTAATCCTGTTGGCCCAGGCAATAAAGCACTTGGCGGCGCCAATGCAATTCTCGGTCAAACAACGGTACCAGTTGTGACACAAATCCAGAACTTCTTGGCCGCCAATGGCGGAAAATTCTCGGGTACAGAAATCGTGTTCGTCAGTGGTGGTCCAAATGACGTGTTCATCCAAACCGGCGCCTTGTCTGCTGCAGCGAATGCGGCTGCAACAGCAGCTGTAACAGCGGCTGTACCTGGACAAATTCAAAAAGATATCGCGGCGGGCATCTGCAAACCAACAGATGCACAAGCAAGTAACTGCGTTGCAGGTGCAGTTGCAACTTTGACCCCAACGGTTGGAGTCCCAGCAGGCTCCGCCTATGCAGCCGCGAACGCTCAAACTTATGTTGATGCAATCGGCACTGCAGGTACAGAATTGGCGGGCTACGTCAAGAATCTGATCTTGGCAAAAGGCGCGAAATATGTGGTCGTCGTTAATATGCCGGACATGAGCAAAACTCCAGCTGCACTGTCGCAACCCAAAGAATCACAAACGCTTTTGAATGGTATGAGCGTCACGTTCAACGCGCGTTTGGTTGAAGGATTAGCAGGTATCGACAATGTATTGCTGGTGGATTTATTTGCACGTTTCCGCGATCATGCAGCAAACCCAGCAGCATATGGCATCTCGAACATTACGATCCCAGCATGTGATTTGTCTACAGCGAAAAATCCATTGCAATCATCATTGGTGTGTAATGCGAACAACCTGATTGCAGGCGATACTAGTCGTTACTACTTCGCTGATACAGTGCATCCAACACCATATGGCAATCAGTTATTTGCTGACTACATCTTGGGTGAAATTAGCAAACGCGGCTGGAAATAATGCTTCACTCCAGCATTTAGGAAATGAGAAAAAGGGATCGATAATTCTGAACTGAACCCAAAAAGTTGGACAGTTTGTTAGTTATGCATCTAAGGGCTGATTTCTGTATTGAACAGGACTCAGCCCTTTCAGTTTTAGTTTGATTCGCTCGTGATTATAGTAGTGAATGTATTCTTTGATACCCTGTTCAAGTTGTTCGACACTTGTGAATTTATTGAGATAAAAAAATTCCGTCTTTAAAACGGCAAAGAAACTCTCCATGGCGGCGTTGTCTAGGCAATTACCTTTGCGCGACATACTTTGCACAAGACCCCGTGATGCTAGTGATGTTTGATATGCTTGCATGCGATACTGCCATCCTTGGTCAGAGTGCAAAATCGGTTGATCTTTTGGCGACAGCCGTTTAAAAGCCTTTTT
>CANHZI010000034.1 GCA_947464955.1 Oxalobacteraceae bacterium | reverse complement strand
TTCAATTTGTTGATAATATGCCTGACGTGTCCAACCAAAATAATGGCAAGCCTTGCTAATGCTTATTTGAGGCGTTTTTTTGTGCTCAAGGACTTGCCTAAATGCTTTTTTGGAATGGCGATCCCAAAGTCATCTCGAATAACATTCACGATGGCTTCAAATAGCTGCGCTTTTTCGTTGGCAATCTTGAGTTGCTTTTCAAGTTCTTTAATCCGTTGTTCAGGCGTCAGTGGTAAGGGTTCTTGGGACATGGCTAAATTGAGATTTTTTCTTAAACCCATATTATGCCAATCTTGCGTACCATGTTTGCGTAACCAAACTAAAACAGTGGATCGACCCTGTATCCCATATCGCGTTTGGGCTTGCTTATAGGTCATGTCGCCTTTTTCCACCTGACTAACAACCGACAATTTAAAGGCTAAGGTGTAATCTCTTTGACTCCTACGCTCTGCTGATTTCATTGACGCTCCTTTCGATCACAAAGAAAACTGTCAATCTATTTCAGGATGGGTCATGATCAATAAAAAAGGCTGCAATGTAAATTTCAGCCTTTTTTGCTTATCAAATTCAGAACTTAGGAATTTGCAAAATTTGTTAGGTCCTCACCAGCTAGTCGATATTTGATCCATTCCGACTGTGGCTTCGCGCCCACTGCATGGTAAAAGTCGATCGCTGGTTGATTCCAGTCGAGCACACTCCATTCGAAACGACCACAACCTTCAGCGACCGCGATTTGCGCCAGATGGCGTAGCAAGAATTTTCCTGCACCACCTCCACGGTGTTTGGGAGAGATGTAAAGGTCTTCCAAATACATACCTTTTCTTCCCTGCCAAGTCGAATAATTGTAGAAGTACACAGCGAAGCCAATCGGCACTTCGTCTTTTAAACAGATAAAAGCTTTTACTGGCGAGCCAGCTTCAAAAATACTACGCTCGATATCGGCAATTGACGCTTTAACTTCGTGCTCGGCTTTTTCATACACTGCGAGCTCAACAATAAAACCATGAATAATCGCAGCATCCGCTGGCACCGCATTTCGTATCACTAAACTCATTCCATCCTCTTTCTTCGCATGAACGCCAAATCAAGCTTCGCGCATTTTTGTGAGTGCTTGCTCGATATCTGCGATCAAGTCGTCGGTATCCTCTAAGCCAATATTGAAGCGTACTAAGATGCCCTTTTGGCTCCAATTTTCACGCATCTTTTCGATGCGATACGGCACACATAAGCTGTGTGTGCCGCCCCAACTAAAGCCAATCTTGAAAAGCTCTAGGCTGTTGACGAAACGATCGGTCATTGCTTCTGGAATGTCTTCAGAAAAAATTACAGAGAACAAACCACCCGCACCAGTAAAATCGCGTTTCCAAAATTCGTGCCCAGGGCAATCTTCCCATGCAGGATGCAAGACCTTGCTAATCTCTGGTCTTTGCTTGAGCCATGCGGCGATTTTCCTCGCGCTGCTATCATGCGCATCGAAACGCAATTTCATTGTCTGCAAGCCGCGTAATACGAGGTAGACATCATCCATGCCTACACCTAAGCCGAGACGCATATGAGTTGTCAGTATGCGATTATTCAACTCCGTGTCACGCGTGATCACCGCCCCCATCAAGACATCCGAACCACCGCTTTGATACTTCGTTAGCGCCTGCATAGAAACATCGACGCCAAATTCAAAGGGTTTCAGCGCGATGCCTGCAGACCAGGTATTGTCGAGTGCGACCACCACATTTTTCGCATGTGCAGCCTCACAAATCGCACGAAGATCGGGTACCTCCATCGATACTGAACCCGGTGCTTCAACCCAAATCAACTTGGTATTGGTCTGAATTAATTCTGAAATTCCAGCGCCGACCATCGGCGCGTAATATCGAACGCTAATACCGAAACTTTGTTTAAGCCATTCGCCAAGCTCCTTGTTCGGCCCATAGGCATTATCCGGAATCAATACGTCGTCACCACTGCGCAAGAATGTCATGCTCACTAAAGTAATGGCAGCCAATCCACTCGGTGCCAGCACACAATGCTGCCCACCTTCGATCGCCGCCAACTGCCCTTCTAGTGTGAAGCTCGTCGGTGTTCCGTGCAAACCGTAGGTGTAGGCTGACTTATTGTGCCAACTACGCGAACGCATGCTTGCCACATCCTTAAACAACACGGTGGAAGCATGATGAATTGCCGTTGGGAAGGCCGAGAAACCATCCGGTGCTTTAAACTCGGGGTGAACTAAAGAGGTGTTAGGGCCTTGATTTCGCTTTTTCATCAAAAACACTTTCAAATTTTCAAGACAAAAAAGGGGCACTTGGCCCCTTTCTCTGTTTCAGACAAGTTTATACTGCATCGCCCCACAAATCATGGGAATCTGCTGCAGTGATAGTGACATCGATAAATTCACCGACCTTCAATTTGCGATGCGGCTCATACGGTGGTTTGACATAGACAACACCATCGATTTCGGGAGCATCGGCCGAAGTGCGCCCTACCCCACCACTACGATCAATACTATCGATCAAAACACGCACTGTCTTGCCAATTTTTGCTTGCAGGCGTTGCTTAGAAATTTCTTCTTGCAGCTCCATCACGCGACGACGACGATCCTCACGTACATCATCGGGCAATTGACCTTCAATTTCATTGGCAGTCGCGCCTTCGACCGGTGAGTAGGCAAAACAACCCAAACGATCGATCTGCGCTTCTTTTAAGAAATCCAAGAGATATTCAAACTCTTCCTCAGTTTCCCCCGGAAAGCCAGCAATAAAGGTTGAGCGTATGGTGATCTCAGGGCACATTTCGCGCCAAGCTTTGATACGTTCAATATTCTTCTCACCGCTTGCCGGACGCTTCATGCGTTTTAGCACATCTGGATGCGCATGTTGCAACGGCACATCCAAATACGGCAACACATGCCCATTATTCATGAATGGAATGATTTGATCGACATGCGGATAAGGATAAACATAATGCAGACGCACCCATGCATCGTAGCGCTTAGCCATCTCGCCCAAGGCTTCGACCAGCTGTGTCATGTGTGTTTTGATGGGCTTGCCATCATGAAAACCGGTGCGGAATTTAATATCGACACCATAAGCGCTCGTATCTTGGGAAATCACGAGCAACTCTTTGACGCCCGCTTTAAATAGGTTCTCCGCTTCTTGCAAGACATCACCGATTGGGCGTGAGACCAAATCTCCACGCATCGATGGAATGATGCAGAAACTACAGCGATGGTTACAGCCTTCCGAAATTTTCAGATAAGCGAAATGCTTTGGTGTGAGCTTTACACCTTGCGCTGGCACTAAATCAATAAATGGCTCATGAGGTTTTGGTAGATGTTCGTGTACCGCGCTCATCACTTCAGTCACAGCATGAGGCCCAGTCACTGCCAGCACCTTTGGATGAATGCTGGTAATCAAGTCGTTGCCGTTCGCATCTTTTTTAGCGCCTAAGCATCCCGTTACGATCACTTTACCGTTTTCGTTGAGCGCCTCGGCAATCGCATCAAGTGACTCTTGGACTGCGGCATCGATGAAGCCGCAAGTATTAACAACCACGAGATCTGCACCATCATATGATTTTGCTGTCTCATAACCCTCGGCTCTGAGCTGCGTCAAGATTTGCTCGGAGTCGACCAAGGCTTTGGGACAACCAAGCGAGACAAAACCAACTTTCGGCGCTGGTTGGCCAATATTGAGTGGGGAATTCGAGTTTTCGATGGACATAATAAAAAAAGGATACAAAGCAATGCGCTATTGTACCCTTTCTCTCTAGGTTCCCAAAGAATAGGAACCAAACTGTTCAATACTGATTTATTTCTTTTTCTCTTCCGCAGGGAAAGGGAAACCAAACATATTCTTAGACTGACTTTGCATTTGTTCTTGCATTTGCACAAACAAATTTTTACTTTGATCGATGTAATTCCCCATCATGCCTTGCATCATCGGACCCTGAACATTCATAAACTGTGTCCACATTTCAGGGCTAAATGCTTTGCCATCGAACCCGCCATTCGCCCCCTCAGTGAGCTTATTTTGAATATCGATAAATGCTTGGATATTCTTTTCGAGATAGGAACCCATCATGCCTTGCATGGCGTGGCCATAATAACGGATGATTTGCGCTAAAGCGACGCTCGAGAACATTGGTGCGCCACCGGCTTCGGCTTCCAAAATAATTTGCAACAAAATACTGCGAGTCAGATCCTCACCGGTCTTTGCATCGACCACGGCGAAGTCATCGTTCTCCATCACAAACTGCTTCACGTCAGCAAGCGTAATATAGCTGCTGGTTTGGGTATCGTATAAGCGACGATTTGGATATTTCTTAATCAAATGCTTGCTTACTTTTTTTGTGCTATTCATCGAATTCTCGTAGTAAAACGACATTAATCCAGAAACAATTTGCAAAGTGCTTGTCGATTAAGATCTTAACACCTTTTCTCGACTGCTTCTTGTAGTAGGTGGAACCAAGTCCACCTACTTAGGTACGAAAGCAGATTTTAGTTCAATTTCGCAAATGCGAAATCAACCCATGTGCAAGCCACCATTGATTGAGAAGTCAGATCCTGTTGCATAACCACCCTCTTCCGACGCAATCCAAGCAACGATAGACGCAATTTCTTCAGGCTCAGCCAAACGTTTAACAGGAATACCTGCAACGATTTTCTCCAGAACATCTGGGCGAATCGCACGCACCATATCGGTGCCGACATAACCCGGAGAAACGGTATTGACTGTCACTCCTTTTGTAGCGACTTCCTGTGCTAAGGCCATTGAGAAACCGTGAATACCTGCTTTAGCGGTCGAGTAGTTTGTTTGTCCAAATTGACCTTTTTGACCATTCACTGAGGAAATATTGATAATGCGGCCCCAACCACGTTCAACCATGCCGTCAATAACCTGTTTGGTGACGTTAAACAAAGAATTCAAATTGGTATCAATAACTGCATCCCAATCTGCCTTGCTCATTTTGCGGAACTGACCGTCACGGGTAATCCCGGCATTGTTGACCAAGACGTCGACTTCACCGATCTCGTTACGTACTTTTTCAAAAGCCGCACGAGTGGATTCCCAATCTGACACATTGCCTTCCGACGCATGCACGTCATAGCCTTCAGCGCGCATATCAGCGAGCCACTTGTCTTTACGTGGTGAATTTGGACCACAACCTGCAACAACGGTATAACCGTCTTTGCACAAACGTTTGCAAATCGGAGTTCCAATACCACCCATACCACCAGTTACATAAGCAATGCGCTTTGACATACATAATCTCCATTTATTAAGATGTACTACTTACTGCTAACTTAGTCTGCACGAACTTTCACATATCGACCCGGAGCGGATTCAATCTCACTATACCCTACTGCACCCGCTTTGATAGGTGCTTTTACCATTTTTCCACCATGTTCCGATAAAAAATCTGCCCATTCTGGCCACCAGCTACCCGGACATTCGGTTGCGCCATCGAACCACGCTTGCGGATCGCTTGGAATCTTGTCGTTGATCCAGTAATTTCGCTTGTTCTTGGAAGCAGGATTAATCACCCCAGCTATGTGCCCAGAGGCCCCAAGGATAAAGCGATTGCGGGACTTTTTCTTCGGATTCAAGATGCTCGTCGAGGCAAATGCGGCTTGCCACGGCACGATGTGGTCTTCGCGTGAACCGTAGATGAATACCGGCGCATCGATTTTTCCTAAATCAACTGCGCTACCAGCCACTTTCAGTTTTCCAGGGACACGTAAACTATTCTCTAAATAGGTGTTGCGCAAATACCAGCAGAACATAGGACCGGGTAAATTAGTGCTATCAGAATTCCAGTACAAGAGATCAAATGCGGGCGGCTTCTGACCTTTGAGATAATTTGATTGAACATAATTCCAAACTAGGTCATTTGGACGTAGGCTTGAAAACGTGCTCGCCAAATCACGTGCTGGCAGCAATCCACCTTGTCCGATAGTCTGTTCACGCAAACTTACTTGCATTTCATCGACAAAGACGTCTAACACACCTGTATTCGAGAAATCCAGCAAAGTGGTCAAGAGAGTCAAGCTAGCTGCTGGATGAACGCCACGATCGGCCAAGACAGATAATGCAGTTGAAACGATGGTTCCACCGACACAGAAGCCAAAAGTATTAATTTTGTCTTGTTTTGTAATTGCTTGGACAGTCTCGATTGCGGTAATCGCACCTTCTTCGATGTAATCATCCCAAGTCACATTCGCCATCGATTGATCTGGGTTAGCCCAAGAAACCAAAAATACGGTATGCCCTTGTTCGACTGCATAGCGCACTAGGGAATTTTCAGGCTGAAGATCAAGAATGTAGAATTTATTGATACAGGGTGGCACCATCAGCAATGGGGTCTGATGCACCGTTTTGGTCAATGGCGTGTACTGAATCAGCTGAAATAATCTGTTTTCAAAGACAACGCTACCTTCAGTGGTCGCGACATTTTGTCCAACTTCAAAAGCAGACTCGTCGGTTAAGGAAATTCGGCCTTTTTGAATATCCTCAAGCATCAAACTCATACCCTGACGTAGGCTTTCTCCGCCGGTTTCGATCACTTTTGCTTGGGCTTCAGGATTGGTTGCGAGGAAGTTCGCTGGTGACATGGCGTCCACCATTTGCTGCACAGCGAACCGAATCTTCTGTTTCTTCTTTTCTGGAGCTTGAACAGCCTCTGTCAAAAGACCTAAAAACCGCGCGTTGAGTAAATAAATCGCGACATTGTAGGCGTGCATAGTCTGCTTATGCCAGTCCGCTGCAGAAAAACGACGATCATCAAATTCAGGTAGCTTGGAGGATAAAAAAACCTTCCACAAATTGCCCAATTCAACGAAATATTCTGACTGCAGTCGGGTTAAAACGGTTGGGTCAATCTCTGCGCCAAAGTCTTTCAATGTTTTAAGCATCGAAGAATCGGCGCCAAACAAGTTTTGAGGGTCCTGCTTAATCCAATCTTGCATAGGATTTTGCTTCATCCATTGCTGCATCCAATTCATCATCATGGTTTGAGGGTTGTCACTCATCTGCATTTCCCGTTTAAGGTTTACCTACACTAAGTTAAAATTACATCTTTAGATTTATTGTCGACTACAATGCCTAAACGCAATTCAATTTAGATC
This sequence comes from Oxalobacteraceae bacterium, assembly GCA_947464955.1. GTDB lineage: Bacteria > Pseudomonadota > Gammaproteobacteria > Burkholderiales > Burkholderiaceae_D > Undibacterium. The sequence goes on along the minus strand of CANHZI010000034.1, from coordinate 25,549 downwards.
AATGGACGCTTAGGTCGCCTTGCAATTCACTGGAGCAATATGCCTTTTCTGTATCTTATCGCAATCGCTTGGATTTTTGTCGTACTTATGATGGCGATTACCGAATCTTCCTTCATTGCGGGCGTAATGACTTTTATTTTCTACTGCATCATTCCCTTATCCTTAGTGTTGTACATCCTCAGTTCCTCTGCCCGCAAGCGCAAAATCTTGGCTGAATCTGAGGCAAAACGAACACAAATCCTTAACGACAATAAGGAATCTACTCACGCCAAATCAGAGTAGCCATTCTGCCAGTCCTCTTATCACGACGGTAGGAATAGAACCGAGCCGGGTCGTTATAAGTGCAATAGTTTCCGCCATACACCTGCTCAACTCCGCATTGAGCTAAATTTTTACGAGCCAGTGCATAGAGATTGGCGAAATACTTTTCTTTGACAGCTGTCGGTTTGAAGCATTCCTGCACTGACCCTAAACTTTTTTCAAAGACAGCAATCAACTCCTCACCGACTTCGAAATGGTCTGGACCAATCGCTGGCCCCATCCATGCTGTAATACCTCGTGCACCTTCTTTACCCATAATCTCAACAGTATTGGTAAGCACACCATCAGCAAGTCCTCGCCAACCTGCATGCGCTGCACCAACATAGTTACCATCGGCTGACGCAAATAAGACAGGTAAACAATCCGCAGTCATCACCGCACAGACCTCTAATGCCTTGGTGCTATACACCGCATCAGCCTCACAGGACACAAAAAGCTGTGTGGCTTCAACTGCCATATTGCCATGAATTTGTGATAAGAATGTGACAGGCGTCGGCAACATCGACTGCAACAAGTCTCGATTGGCTTGAACTGCGGCAGGTGCATCACCGACATGATCACCCAGGTTCCAACCCAAGCCGCCTTGTCCATCATCAAATGGCGCGGCACTGCATCCACCAAACCGTGTAGTGGAAAGGGCCCTCACATTTGAAGGTTTGCTTGGCCAATCTGGGACAATCCAGGAGCCGCTTGATTTAGTTCCCATGTGATTGGTTTACTGCGGAACTTGCATGCCGGCTTGAACCAGCAAATCAGCAAAATCAGACTCCAAAGGAATACTCCACTCCACATAATCGCCGCTGACGGGGTGAATTAGACCTAATTTTCTGGCTTGTAGTGCTTGACGATGAAAGAATCGAGCCAAATGCTGCTTGCCATATAAAGTGTCACCCACCAGAGGAAATCCCAAGGAAAGCATGTGCACACGAATTTGATGGGTACGACCTGTTTCCAGCTTGCAACTCACCAAACTACAAGGAAAACGCTCCAACATTCCGGTCGAAACGCGCTGATAATGCGTGACGGCAGGCTTCGCCAAAACACTATAGGACACTGCCATTTTTAATCGATCACGGTTATGTCGAGCAATTGCAGCATCAACCGTACCACTGGTGATTGGCGTACCCCACACAAGTGCATAGTATTCGCGAGAAACAGTACGCGCTTGAAGCTGGCGCACGAGCTCTGTTTGTGCTGTCAGGGTCTTGGCGACCACCATCAAGCCTGAAGTGTCTTTATCAAGGCGGTGGACAATACCTGCGCGCGGCAAGTTCACCAATGCTGGGCGATGGAAAAGTAAAGCATTAAGTAAAGTACCTGACCAGTTACCGGCCGCAGGATGAACCACTAAGCCCGCAGGTTTGTTAATAACAAGAATACTTTCATCTTCGTACACGATTTCGATTGGAATGTCTTCTGGAGAGAACGCGCCTTCATCAGGGGCGGCTTGCGGCTTGATAACGACTAGCTCGTCACCCAACATCGTGGTCTTAATCTTAGATTTTTCGCCATCGACAGTCACGAAACCGTCTTCAATCCACTTCTGAATTCTGCCACGTGAATATTGGGGAATCAGCTTAGACAGCGCTTTATCCAAGCGTTCACCACAAATGCTCGCAGGCAATTTTAGCTCGATAATTTCAGGGGTCGCATCTTGTTCGGCAGACTCTTCTAACTCGGTTTCATCATTTTCCAGCAAACTATCGGTTAAAATCGTTGAATCTGTTGGTATCACATTAATTGCCATCGGCTATAATCCGTTAATTATTCTCATGCACACGAAAAAGTTTATGCAAATCAAATATGTAAAGTTGTTCGGTCTCGTTCTCGCAATGTCACTGTCTGGCTGCGGTATTTTCGGTGACAAGATCGAAGAGAGTAAAAATTGGCCAGCTGAGAAATTATACGCTGAAGCGAAGCAAGAATTGGCGGCTGGTGGATACGAAAGATCAGTGCAGTTGTTTGAAAAGCTAGAATCTCGCTTCCCTTTCGGCACTTATGCTCAACAAGCCCAACTCGAAATCGCTTACGCTTACTACAAACAGGGTGAAGCGGCTCAAGCTCTGGCAGCGGTTGATCGCTTTATCAAATTGCACCCAAACCATCCAAACGTGGACTACATGTATTACTTGCGTGGTTTGATCAACTTCAATGATGACATGGGTTTCCTGAGCTTCATTGCTAACCAAGACATCACCGAACGTGATCCTAAAGCAACCCGTGATTCCTTTGATGCCTTCAAGGAATTAGTGACGCAATATCCGAATAGTAAATACACACCCGATGCGCTGCTGCGCATGAAATACCTCGTCAATTCATTAGCGCAGTACGATCTGCATGTCGCCAAGTATTATTTGCGTCGCAACGCTTACCTGGCAGCCGCAAATCGTGCGCAATCTGCGATTAAAGAGTATCCAGATGCGCCTGCCATTGAAGAGGCCTTAGTGGTATTAATTAAGTCCTACGAAGCAATGGGGATGAAAGAATTACGTGACGACGCAAAACGCGTCTATGACAAGAACTTCCCCAACAGCACTGCACTTGCAAATATTGATAAGAAAAAGTCTTGGTGGAAATTCTGGAACTAAGCTTTAAGCTTTGTTGGTAACCTAGCCCCAGGATAAACCCTGGGGCTTTTTTATGCTTGTTTTCGTCTAAATACCCACCGAGTCTCGGTTGAGTTATCGTGACAATATTGATAACCATCCAAATTAAATTCTTTTAACGCCTTTACATTTTTGACTTTATTCAAGGCGCAGTAGCGAACCATGGAACCACGGGCCCGCTTGGCAAAAAAAGACACGATCTTAAATTTGCCGCTAGAAAAATCCTCAAACACAGGTGTGATAACGGGTACATCCAAGAGCTTTACAGGAACTGATTTGAAATATTCCTCTGATGCCAAATTCACAATGAATTTCGCTTTTAGCTCTACATTGACCTCATTTACCGCAAGTGCAAGCCGCTCGCCCCAATATTCATATAGATTTTTTGCCTTAGCCGTCTTTAATTGACTGCCCATTTCTAAGCGATAGGGTCGTATCGCATCAAGTGGTCGCAGTAAGCCATATAGGCCTGATAAAATGCGCAAGTGTTTTTGCAGATAATTGATTTCTGTTTTGCCTAAACTCTTAGCATCAAGACCGGCATAGACATCTCCATCGAACGCGAAAACAGCTTGTCGCGCGCCCTGTTCAGTTGGATGTTCAATCTGCCACTCTTGAAAACGAGCACGATTGAGTTCTGCAAGCGCTGGCGAGATATCCATCAAATCCTGCAGTTGCATCACACTGAGCTTGGCAGCGGTGCGCGCTAATATCTGCGCATCTGGCAAAAATTGGGCTTCTGTTGCCAGCTTTATTTTTAGCGGCGTTTCGAAATCAAGACTTTTTGCTGGAGAAAGCAAGAAAAGCATAGGTACCTTTAATCAAATAAAAAAACTCGCCTCAAACTAATTACAAAACCCAAATTTAGCTGCTTTGACGCAGCCACAAAAGGAAAACATGAGCCTTAAAATAGTACTTGATACTAATGTCTGCCTCGATCTTTTCGCCTTTCGGGATCCGCGATGGATCAGCATCATGAGCGGCCTAAAGGACAAGAGCTTGTTGGCGTCGACGCGAGCCGACTGTCGCGAAGAATGGCTAGCGGTGCTGCAATATCCACACTTGCCCGTTGACGATCTAAATCGAGGCGCGATTGTAGCAAGTTTTGATGAGTTCATCCCAGTTGAGGAGTTTTCCGCGAAACCAATCCGTCTTCCGGTTTGCACCGACAAAGACGATCAAAAATTCCTCGAACATAGTCGAGATGCTGAGGTAGATGTCTTAGTCAGCAAAGATAAGGCGCTACTCAAACTGGCGCGAAAAACCAAAGCTTTGGGCCTATTTGCAATCGAAACGCCAGAACAATTCTTAAGGCGGTTAGTTGCAAATCCGCAAGGTTTGTAATTAATTTCACCAAAATTTGAATAAAGTGGTGACAAATTTTGTTGCTCAGGGTTATGCTTACAACATGCAGGTCTTGTTACTGTCAGTAAAGTTTTTGGTTGTTCTTCGGCTTAGAACAGCTATGAAATAAGTAGGCGAAATTCTCGTCGAGGATATTCGAAAAACTTGCGAGTATCGCGACAACTCAACTCGCATCACAATTATGGCGATTATGGAGAATCAAGGATTATGACCGATTCAGCAGATGATCTAGATGCACTATTCGAAGAGATGGCAAGCCAACATGCTTCTTCGACGCCTGCGGCGCCGGTAGCTGCGGCACCAGCGCCAGCAGAGGACCAAGGTTCAGCGCTCAAACTCCACCCCAGTAAAGAACCCGACGCATCAAGGCCGATGTTTGATCGCTTGGGTGGCTTAGTGCGTATGATGCATGACTCTATGCGCGAACTAGGCTATGACCGCTCATTGTCTGATGTTGCTTCACAAATTGCAGATGCACAAGGCCGATTGGAATACGTGGCCAGCCTGACCGAACAAGCAGCCAATAAGGTTCTGAATGCGACCGATGTTGGCATTCCGGAACAAGATGCTTTAGGAAAAACGGCGAAAGACATCGATGAACGTTGGGAAAGTCTATTTGCTGGCAAAATGAGCATTGAAGAGTTCAAGTTACTTTCTGCTGATTCCAAATCATTCGCCAACAAAGTTTTAGCCGCCACCGATGCAGAGAAAGCACGCTTGCTCGATATCATGATGGCGCAAGATTTCCAAGATTTAACTGGCCAACTTATCAAAAAAGTGCTGGTTATCACGCAGGCGGTTGAGCGTGAACTTGCACAGATTCTGCTTGATAACGCTCCTACTGAACTCAAAGAAAAAGCCATTGAGTTAATGGAAGGCCCATCGGTTCCAAATGCTGCTTTGGAACAGGATGATGTCGATAACCTCCTTGATAGTCTGGGCTTCTAAATGGATGACATGCTCAAAGAATTTGTCGTTGAGGCATTGGATTTGGCGATCAACGTAGAAGAGCACTTGCTTTCGCTTCAACGAAACCCTGGAGATATGAATACCCTCAACGCGGTATTCAGATCCTTCCATACGATTAAGGGCGGCGCGGGTTTTATGAATCTGTCGGCAATGGTTTCTGCTTGCCATCTGACCGAAAACCTGTTCGATGCCCTCCGCACAGGAAAATCCCCTGTAACTCCGTTCGCGATTGAAGCTGCGCTTGAAGCAAGCGGCTTCGTCTCAGATCAATTGACGGCGCTTTCCAACGGCACAGAGCCCGATCAATTGTCGACAATGCCAGCTCACCTTGAGAAGGCATTGAATGACGCGATCGACGGTAAAGAGCCCGCGGCATCAGGCAAAGCCGAGGCAAAACCAGCGGTAGCGGCAACACCTGCAGCAAGTGCGGCGACTCCAAGCAGCACCGCCACAGCAGCGCCTGTTGCCAGCGGCGACGTGCCTTGGGAAGACTACTACCGCGCGGTCACGCCAGCGGGCACCTTGCCAGAAAAAGAAGTAGTCTCACCAGTTATAAAACAAGAGCAAGAAGCAGTCAAAACATCGCTGGCCACGAATGACGTCAAACAAGCTGCGCCTCTGAAAGAGGAAAGTATCCGTATCGATGCGGTGAAGCTCGATGTTTTGCTTGAAGTCGCAGGTGAGTCTGTACAGGCGGCAAACCAAGCGGCGGTATTGCTTGAGAAGCTCTCCCAATTCACCTTTGATGGTGACGCGGCACCTCTCATGTCTGCACTAACCGAGACGCTAAATCGTGCCTCACGCTACTCAACCGAATTGCAACGCGCCACCTTGGCGACCCGTATGCAACCGGTAGGTCGCTTGTTCCAAAAATTCCCACGATTAATTCGTGAACTCGCAAAAGATCTCGGTAAAGATGTCGATCTTGAGATCTCCGGTGCCGAAACTGAAGTCGATCGCGTGGTTGTCGATAGCCTCTACGATCCGCTCGTTCATATGCTCCGTAATTCGCTTGATCATGGTATCGAAACTGGCGAAGAACGTGCTTTGTCGACGAAACCAGCGCGCGCCAAAATCTTACTCAAAGCGTGGCAAGAGTCCAGCAGCGTCATGATTGAAGTGACAGATGATGGCAAAGGTATGGATGCCAATCGCCTTCGGGAAAAAGCGATCTCGAAAGGCCTCATCAACTCACACGAAGCACGTACCGATGATGAAGCTTTCCAACTCGTTTTCTTGCCTGGTTTTTCCACTAAAGAAGTTGCTTCCAGTGTCTCTGGACGTGGTGTAGGTATGGACGTGGTGAAAACAGCGGTCGAACGCCATCGTGGCGCAATCCGTATCAACTCACATTTGGGCAAAGGGACGACCTTCATCATTCGCTTACCGATCGAATTGTCGATTGTACCGACGATGCTGGTTCGTTGCGCTGGCGCCTCTTTGGCATTGCCGATGGCAACAGTGCAGCGCGTGGTCGAATTGCCTGATTCGTTTGAAAGCGTTGGTGGGCAGCCAGTTCTCCGTGATTTGGGACGCCCTCTTCCAATTCGCTCGCTGGGGCAAGTCCTTGGCTACGAAAAGAGCACTGAAAAAGTTGGGATCGTTATTGCAGCCCCCAATCCTTATATCATCTCAGTCGACTCAGTTGATGGCACCTCAGATTTGGTGATTAAGCCTCTCACTTGTATCTCAACACCAGGTATTACGGGTACAGCGCGCTCAGCTGAAGGTGAGTTAGTTCTCGTCATCAGCCTCTCATTCTTACTCGATGGATGTAAAGTTGTTGAACGTTTGAGCGCTTAATCGCCATCAGATCTGGCGAATCGACCTAGAAAAGCAAAGAAATGGCCCCGTGATTTCCCTGAACTACTCAGGAAATCCCGGGGCCAAACGCATTTTGGGATTCTCTGTCAAAATACGGCGCGTGATACATCTCAAGTGAAGCCGCCCTTATGTCCGCTAATGCGCATACACTCTTAGAATTCCCTAAAGCTTTCCCTACGTTTGGCAATCAGTTTGCTTCGCTGGGAAACGATTTTTTTGCGTCTGTTCAAGCGCAAGCACTCAAATCCTCTTACCTTATCGCGACAAATCAACAGCTCGCTGTTGAACTTGGTTTCGACGAAACCTTGCTCAAAGATGATAGCTTTCGGCAAGTCTTCGCGGGCGAACGTTTGGCCCCCGGCAGTCAACCCATCGCAGCGGTATATTCAGGCCACCAATTTGGTGTGTGGGCAGGACAACTGGGTGATGGGCGAGCTCTATTGCTTGGCGACCTCGAATGCAAACACGGCAATTCTCAAGTCATTGAACGCTTTGAGCTTCAACTAAAAGGAGCGGGTCAAACACCATTTTCTCGCATGGGCGATGGTCGAGCCGTTTTGCGTTCTTCAATACGAGAGTACCTCTGCTCTGAAGCCATGAATGCATTGGGCATTCCCACCTCGCGTGCGCTCTGCTTAATTGGCTCCGACCAATATGCGATGCGAGAGCAACCCGAGAAGACTGCGATCGTGACGCGGGTTGCCACCAGCTTCATTCGGTTTGGCTCGTTTGAACATTGGTATTACCGCGGTGAGCATGAACAACTCAAACAATTAGCCGACTTTTGCTTGATTCACTATTTCCCGGCGCTTCAAGGCGAGAGCAATCCCTATCAGGCGATGTTGAAAGAGATCGTAAAGCGCACTGCAGAAATGATCGCCCACTGGCAAGCGGTCGGCTTTATGCATGGCGTCATGAATACCGACAATATGTCTATCCTCGGACTTACTCTTGACTATGGCCCTTTCGGTTTTATGGATGGCTATCAACCGCAACAGATTTGTAATCATAGCGACAATCAAGGTCGTTACGCCTTTCACATGCAACCAAGAATTGGACAATGGAACTGTCACGCCCTAGCGCAAGCGATGTTACCTTTGATTGGTGATGTCGACGCCACACAAGAAGCCTTATCGGTTTATGTCCCTAGTTTCGAGCAGAAACATGCGCAATTGATCAACGCAAAATTTGGCTTAAAAGAGTCCCACGCAGACGATGATGCACTGACCAGCGATTTTCTCAATCTAATGGCAGCTGAGGGTGTTGACTACACCAATAGTTTCAGAGCTCTATCGCGCTATAGTCAACAAATTGGGGCGAAGAATGAAGCACTGAGGGACTTGTTTATTGATCGTGCTGGGCTCGACCGTTGGCTAGAGCGTTATAAAGATCGCTTAGTTGCTGAAGAAAGCAACGAAGAAGAGCGCCACATCTTGATGAAGAGTCGCAACCCCAAATTTGTTTTGCGCAATTACTTAGCGCAACAGGCGATCGACGCTGCTGAGAAAAAAGACTTTAGCGAACTGCAACGGTTATTCGAAGTGTTGCAGCACCCATATGAGGAACAAATTGAAGCCGAGCATTACGCTGCACTGCCCCCAGATTGGGCACAAACTATTTCTGTCAGTTGTTCGTCATAAAATCGACTAATCATGGAGTCATTCATTCGACTCAAGCTAAATCAACATTAATCACTGAGGAGAAAATCGATGAAAGTGAGAAAAACAGAAGCCGAATGGCGCCAACAATTAAGCGATATCGAATTTCAAGTGACGCGCCAAGCAGCCACCGAACGCGCCTTTACAGGTCGCTATTGGGATCATGATGAGCACGGCATCTATACATGTGTATGCTGCAATACACCTTTATTTGAATCTGACGCCAAATTTGAGTCGGGTTGCGGATGGCCTAGCTACTTCAAAGCACTTAACCCCGAACACGTGCGGGAAATCCCAGATCATTCATATGGCATGACGCGAACCGAAATTGTGTGTAATATCTGCGACGCGCATTTAGGTCATGTCTTTCCTGATGGTCCAAAGCCCACGGGATTGCGCTATTGCATTAATTCAGCCTCGCTCGCATTTACTCCAAAGAAATAATTTAGATGAAGTTACTGTTCGATCTTTTCCCTGTCTTGCTATTTTTTATCAGCTATAACCGCGCTGAAAAATATCCTGAGGCCTCCCATAAACTTGCCAATGACTTGCTTGCCAGCTTCACTTCTGGCGGTAGTATCACAGTTCAAATGGCGCCAATTCTCTTGGCAACCACGATTGCGATAGTCGTGTCGGTTTTACAGATCGCCTATCTATTTCTACGGAAAAAGAAGATCGACATCATGCTATGGGTCGCATTTTTCATCGTTACCGTGTTTGGTGGACTTACGATTTACCTCCAAAATGACTTCTTCATTCGAATCAAACTGACCATTATTTATTGGTTGTTTGCGGCGGGCTTTTTCATCGGTGAGTATTTCCTCAAGAAAAATTTTCTTAAGGTGACCATAGGCTCAGAAATCGCAATGCCTGACCATGCTTGGAAAACATTGAATCAACTTTGGATTGGCTATTTTGCATTGATGGGCGCAGCAAATCTGTATGTCGCGCTCAATTACACGCAAAGCGAATGGGTCAGCTATAAGTTTTACTCTTTCTTTGCACTTCCTGTTTTCCTGATCGGACAGAGTTTTGTCTTAGCCAAATACATGGAGGAGCCGAAAAGTGAGTGATCGTTTTACAAGAATTGAAGAACGGCTAAATACCTATTTCTCCCCAGCAAAATGCACTTTACAGGACGATTCCGAGGCGCACCGAGGCCATGCTGGGGCGGCTTCTGGGGCTGGGCACTACTCTGTTACAATTATCAGCGAAAAATTTGAGGGGCTAAATCGTATATCTCGCCACCGACTAGTGTATGATGCCGTTGGCGATTTGATGCACACCGAGATTCATGCTCTGGTGATTAAAGCATTAAGTCCTAGAGAAACACAGATTTAGCATCGCTTAAATACTATTCATTTACGATTTTGTTTTTTACTTTGTTATTTTAGGAACAGATAATGACTTTTAAACCCGCTCATTTGCTGGTTGTACTTTTAGTAACCGCACTCCCAGCTTTGGCTGCAGACAACTTAGCAACCGTCAATGGCAAAGCTATCCCAGCTTCTAAAGCAGAACCATTCTTGAAACAAGCTTTGGCACAAGGTCAAAAAGACACACCACAATTACGTGCCATGATCAAAGACCGTTTGGTCGGTACAGAAGTGTTGTTGCAAGAAGCTGAAAAAGCGGGCTTCGGCAAGAGCGAAGAAGTGAAATTGCAAATTGAAATGGCACGTCAACAAATTTTGATTCAATCTTTGATGCGCGCGCACGTAGAGAAAAACCCTGTGACGGAAGCTGACATCAAAGCAGCTTACGACAAATGGAAAGCACAAAATGGTGATAACGAATACCATCCGTACCACATCTTGGTAGAAAAAGAAGACGAAGCGAAAGCCATCATCTCTAAACTGAAATCTGGTGCTAAATTCGAAGAATTGGCAAAACAATCCAAAGATACTGGCTCAGCCGGTAAAGGTGGCGATCTGGAATGGGTATCCCAAGGTAATGTTCCTCCAGCTTTCGCTGCTGCTTTAGCGACGCTGAAAAAAGGCCAATTCACAGAAACACCAGTCAAAACAGAAGTTGGTTACCACATCATCAAATTGGAAGAAGTGCGCCCACTGAAATTGCCTACTTTGGACGAAGTAAAGCAACAAATCGGCGAAAGCTTGGTACAAGAGAAGGTACAACAGTATCAACAAGCTTTGATCAAGAAAGCGGTAATCAAATAATTATCGCGTTTCACCAATAAAAAAAGACGCCGAGGCGTCTTTTTTTATTGGATATGAATTCATTCAGATTGTCTTAGAAGACTCAGACGCCAATCTTTTCAAGCATGCTTCCCAGCTCTCTTAACGCTGGTTCCAATTTCGGATGCTGCACTGCGAATCGCGCATAAATCTCTTTTGACTTATCACTGAGTGCCGCGAACACCGGATCATCGGGCGCTTCTTTCGCTGCCAATACCTTCTCGATATCGCCATTCAAACTTTGCAGCATCTGCTTCATTTCCGCGTCCACTTCTTCGGTATGCTGCAAACCATCGTGCAATTGTTTGAGCAAGCCCTTTAGCATTTCTCGCTTCATCGTACACCCCTTTCATCAAGGCTAAGATTAGAAAACAAAATTCTTAGTTCAAGTCCTAAATAGCATGACTACAGCTTCGGCGGCGATTCCTTCTTCGCGCCCCAAGTAACCGAGCTTCTCGTTGGTCTTCGCTTTCACGTTGACCTGAGAGATGTCCACTTGCAAATCCTCAGCGATATTACGCACCATAGAAGGTATATGCGGTGCCATCTTCGGTTTCTGCGCAATAATCGTGGCGTCTAGGTTTCCCACTGCATAGCCAGCTAACTGAACCTGTCTAAAGGCCTCTCGCAAAAGCACGCGAGAATCAGCGCCAGCATACGCTGCATCGGTATCTGGGAACAGCTTGCCGATGTCCCCCAAAGCGGCGGCACCCAGAAGTGCATCGGTTAGCGCATGCAGCAGCACATCAGCATCAGAATGCCCCAATAAACCCGTCGTATGTGGAATATCGACACCGCCGATAATCAACTTGCGACCAAGCACAAGCGCGTGACAATCATAGCCTTGACCTATGCGAAACGGGGGAAAGCCTTTACTTTCATTGATCGTGCTCATCATTCTTTCACTTATTTTTAGGTTTTCGGTTGCGCCATCGTCTTAAGAGCGCTTGTTTTGCAAGACCATGGTCAAGTAATCGACATCATCGGGTAAAGTTAGCTTTCGATTATGCGCGTGTCCTTCTACAAGTTTGGGATTACCCCCCACAAACTCAATAGCACTTGCTTCATCTGTCACTTGTGGTGCTTGTTCTATGGCGTCCAACAATCTCTGTGCGCGAAACATTTGTGGGGTTTGCGCTAGCCACATTCCTTCGCGAGAGATTGTTTGCACTTGACCGTCAATCATGCGCTTTACCGTATCCACCACTGGCAAGGCTAAAAGCCCACCGACTTCATCTTCAGCGACTTGATCTATCAAACGGCATACGAGATCGACACTCAAGCCTGGCCTTGCTGCATCGTGCACTAAGACCCAATCATCTGCACTGATCATGCTGTTTTGCAAGAGATATTGCAAACCATTCTGTACTGTCTCGGCCCGGCTTTCACCACCACAGCGCAGCACACTAACCGTGTCTTGGGCAACAAGGGCCTGATCGATATACGCATCTGCTGGACTGACGACAATATAGGTATGACGAATGCGCGAGCAATCGGTAAACGCCTCGAGCGTATGTTGAATGACCGGTTTTCCGAGAATTTCGAGATATTGTTTGGGAACCTGACTCCCCATGCGTGAACCAACACCAGCGGCAGGTATCAAGGCAATATAGGGCGTATTAGATGGTGTTTGCATATGTCATTTTTATATTTTTCTAGCGATTCTTGATCCTTAGGGCTACTCAAAACGAGGGTCACGCGAGAGAAAACATGCTTCACAGGATAAGGTCCCGATAGTCAGTCGCCATCGTTCATGTGTCTCGAAGTCGCTTCGTTTATAATACTACCCATTTTAACCGCCAACACCCTGCCCCGCTGTGAGGATTTTAAAACCAAGCATCTTTTTTGAGCTTGACATTGAATCTGTGGGAGCCGAGTCGATTTTAGAATCAATATCGAATGTCTTTTGACTTTAGCAAAGCCTTGGCGAAAGCGGGCAATCGTTTTGCATTACCTTCCACACATGGCTCAGCCGATGCCTATGCCTTAGCGCAAGCTGGACAAAAGCTCAAATCAGAAGGACGTTTGCTCACCATTTTTGTCGCCAATCCTGGAGACGCTCAGCGCCTACTGCAAGAAATTCCTTGGTTCGTGCCTGAGCTGCGTTGTCATTTACTGCCAGACTGGGAAACCTTGCCATACGATGCCTTTTCACCGCATCAAGACTTGGTGTCGGAGAGACTTGCAACACTGTATGAGATCAATGCCGGTAACTGCGACGTGCTGGTGGTACCAGCCACCACGGCCTTGGTGCGCATGGCTCCGCCCTCATTCTTAGCGGCCTACACTTTCTTCTTCAAGCAAGGCGAAACACTCAATGAAGCCAAACTCAAGTCGCAACTAACCCTTGCAGGATATACGCACGTATCACAGGTCATGTCGCCCGGTGAATACTCGGTTCGTGGCGGATTGATCGATTTGTTTCCTATGGGCTCGGTGCTGCCCTACCGCATCGACCTCTTCGGCGACAGCATCGAAACCATTCGTACTTTTGACGCCGATACCCAGCGCTCACTCTACCCTGTCAGAGAAGTCAGATTACTACCTGGCCGTGAATTCCCTATGGATGAAGCAGGCCGATCGGCATTTCGTAATCGTTGGCGGGAACAGTTCGAAGGCGACCCATCACGCTCAACCGTGTACAAAGACATCGGAAATGGCATTGCCTCCGCCGGTATCGAATACTATCTTCCATTATTTTTTGAAGAAACCGCGACCCTATTCGACTACCTCCCAGCGAATTCTTACTACGCCTTACAGGGTGAAATCGAATCGGCCATTCAACGTTTTTGGAATGACACCCGCTCCCGCTATAACTTTTTAAAATCTGACCGTGAACGCCCAGTGCTGGCACCAGAGGCGATTTTCTTGCGTGACGAAGACTTCTTCTCCAAACTGAAAGATCAAGCACGTTGGGTGCTCCAGAGCGGAGGACCTGCGTCAGAAATTTCTAGTGTAGTGCCGGATATCGCTGTCAATCGTCGCGCCGACGACCCACTCAGCAATTTACGTTCATTCTTACTGCAATCGAATAAACGCATTTTCATCTGCGCCGAAACCGCTGGCCGACGTGAAACGCTCCAGCAGTATTTTCGCGATTTTGATCTAGAGCTACACACGGTTGATAGTTTTACTGATTTCCTCACTTCACCCAACAAATTAGTACTTGGCGTGGCACCGCTGTACAATGGATTTCAGTTAGAGGACATCGCATTCGTCACTGAGACTGAGCTATATGCGGGTTCAGGCAAACGTATTGGTCGCAAAAAACAAGAGGCCGTGACCCAAGTCGAGCACATGGTGCGCGATCTATCCGAGCTCAAAATTGGCGACCCAGTAGTCCATAGCAATCATGGTATCGGCCGTTACATGGGCTTGATCAACATGGATCTAGGTGAAGGTGAAACCGAATTTTTGCATTTGGAATACGCCAAAGATACCAAGCTCTATGTGCCTGTATCTCAATTGCACGTCATTTCTCGCTACTCCGGCGCGAACCCAGATGATGCGCCACTACACGCTTTAGGCTCAGGTCAGTGGGAAAAAGCGAAACGCAAAGCCGCGCAACAAATACGTGATACAGCAGCCGAGCTGCTCAATCTTTATGCGCGTCGTGCGCTGCGCACGGGCCATGCTTTTGAGTATTCGGCGCATGACTACGCGGCCTTTGCCGATAGTTTTGGTTTCGATGAAACTCCAGATCAAGCCGCTGCAATCAATGCCGTCATTGGTGATATGACCTCCGGCAAGCCGATGGATAGGCTGATCTGCGGTGACGTGGGGTTTGGAAAAACCGAAGTCGCACTGCGTGCAGCTTTTGTGGCTGTTATGGGCGGCAAACAAGTCGCGATCCTAGCACCGACCACCCTACTCGCTGAGCAGCATGCGCAGACCTTTGCCGACCGTTTCGCCAATTGGCCAGTACGCATTGCAGAGTTGTCGCGCTTCCGCAGTGGCAAGGAAATTAGTCAGGCCATCAAAGGCATGGGCGATGGTACGGTCGACATCGTGATCGGCACGCATAAATTGCTATCCGATGATGTGAAATTTTCGCGCCTTGGCCTAGTGATTATCGATGAAGAGCATCGCTTTGGCGTACGTCAAAAAGAAACGCTGAAAGCGCTCCGCGCTGAAGTGGATGTATTGACCTTAACCGCGACTCCAATTCCGCGAACTTTAGGTATGGCCTTAGAAGGCTTGCGTGACTTCTCTGTGATTGCAACCGCGCCACAAAAACGTCTCGCCATCAAAACTTTCGTACGTAGTGAGAGTGAATCTGTGATTCGTGAGGCCTGCTTGCGCGAACTCAAACGTGGTGGCCAAGTCTACTTCTTACACAACGAAGTCGAGACTATCGAGAATCGAAAAGCGATGCTGGAAGCTTTACTGCCTGAGGCCCGCATCGCTGTCGGCCATGGACAAATGAACGAGCGAGACCTAGAAAAAGTCATGCGAGACTTTGTGGCGCAGCGCTATAACATTTTGTTGTGTACCACGATTATCGAAACTGGTATTGACGTACCAAGCGCCAACACCATTATCATGCATCGTGCTGACAAATTCGGTCTAGCGCAACTGCATCAATTGCGGGGGCGCGTCGGTCGCTCCCACCACCAAGCCTACGCCTACCTATTAGTGCATGATGTACAAGGTTTAACTAAACAAGCCAACCGCCGCTTAGAAGCAATCCAACAGATGGAAGAACTTGGCAGTGGCTTCTATCTTGCCATGCACGACTTAGAGATCCGTGGCGCAGGTGAAGTACTTGGAGACAATCAATCCGGTGAGATGCATGAGATCGGTTTCCAAATGTATTCCGATATGCTCAACGAAGCAGTACGCGCCCTGAAAGCGGGTAAAGAACCAGACTTAGCGGCGCCACTCTCCACCACAACCGAAATTAATTTACACATCCCAGCACTTTTACCGAGTGACTTCTGTGGAGATGTACACGAACGCTTGTCTATCTATAAGCGTCTCGCAAACTGTAACAAACAGGATGCCATCGATGACCTGCAAGAAGAATTGATCGATCGTTTCGGTAAATTACCTGAACCTGTCAAATCTTTGCTTGAGACTCACCGCTTACGAGTCGCTGCGAAACCACTAGGCATTATTAAGATTGATGCGCATAGTGAAGCTGCGACACTGCAGTTTGAGCCTCAACCACCAATCGACGCCATGCGTATTATTGAGTTGGTGCAGAAAAACAAGCATGTCAAACTCAATGGTCAGGACAAGTTACGGATCACAGCAAACATGCCTGACCTCGCAGCACGTGTTGCGCAAATTAAAACTACTATGAGAGCGCTCCACTGAGCGTTCACGATGCATATGAATCCAACAAATCTTGTTTTACAAATCGCCGTCGGCTCCATGATTATTCATCAAACTTTGATTGATGAATTCACATACCAACTCAAAGCCAACGTTAACGAACAACTTGCGAATGGTAGCGTTCGCCTGCACAATATCCAGCTGAATGATTCCTTACGCGAACAGATAGAACAACGCTGTTTCGAAGCAAAAATCGATCTCTATTGGGAAGAAAAACAACGAACACTAACAGACTTCAAGCTGGTGGCGATGGACATGGATTCCACGCTGATCACGATCGAATGCATAGACGAAATCGCAGATATGCAAGGTCTCAAGGCCCAAGTATCTGAGATTACAGAAGCAGCAATGCGAGGAGAGCTCGAGTTCCAAGAAAGTCTTCTGCGTCGAGTAGCGCTACTAAAAGGTTTAGACGCAAGTGCGCTCGAACGGGTCTATGAAGAGCGACTTAAATTATCACCGGGCGCGGAGCAAATGCTATCCGCGGTGCAGCAAGCAGGCCTAAAAACCTTGTTGGTGTCGGGTGGATTTACTTTCTTTACCGACCGCATCAAACAAAGGCTGAACCTTGATTTTACGCATGCGAACCAGTTAGAGATTATCGATGGAAAACTCACAGGTAAAGTGATCGGTACCATCGTCGACGCAGAGGAAAAGAAGCGTACTGTCGAACGTGTTTGTGCTGAACTGAATATCTCACCATCAGAAGCCATCGTCATGGGAGATGGCGCAAATGATCTAAAAATGATGTCGATATCCGGTCTCTCAGTCGCTTTCCGAGCAAAACCTATCGTCAGACAGCAAGCGAAAGTTGCCCTCAATTTTGTTGGCCTCAATGGCATTCTGGCCTTTTTGCAATAAGCAAAACGGTACTTGTTTGAATTAGGCTTCGGCCAGACAAAGTCTGATTCAAACATTAGCCTTCATTGCTTAAGCTTAAATATGACATTGACGCTTTGCTGATATTTAAGCTGAGCAGGGATAGAAAAATCGCGTGTCGTCGGTTTATTTTCGATTTTAGGCACATCCATTTTCACCTGTCCGCTCAAACCGAGATCACTGCTCAAGCTACTGAGTACTGATTGCGACATGCCAGTGGGTGCTCCCAATTTCAGTTTAAACGCCTGGGCCATAATGTGCGCTTGCTGTTGCGCATCAACACTCGCCAATTGAATTAATTCTTGCTGGATCATAGGCAAGTCATTGCGCCCAAAATCAACATTAAAGTTCCCCAGATAATCCTTTTCCGTCAGTGCAGCGATCACTGCATTCCAATTTCCTAGATCGCGCACGATGACGTGAAAGCTACGTATCAATCGAAACTTCAATTGCGTTTCAGCGGTTTCGAGATATTCCACAGGGCTAATATAACGCTTGATCTGCGCTGCTTGAATATCCCCATTCGACACACCCAACGCCAGCAACTGAGAGGAAATCTCATCAGAATACTGCACAATTTTCTCGTAGCTGACTTTAGGTTCTGGGGTCAGCACTGTCAATTCAAAATCTAGCTCGGCCATATTTGCTGGCAAACCTCGTGTTGCAACGCCAGTCACGTGGACGAATGGGTAGCTAGGCAAGTCAGCCGCCATGGCAACTGAACTTTGAACCAACATAGCGATAACAATGACTCTCTTAAATATCTGCAACATCATCTCTTTTCTCTTTAGCGTGGGAACGATGACATCATCCGCTGTTATCGGAACAATGCCATCGTCCTGACCGAGTTCGGCTCAATTTAATTTCCAGGTGTAGCCAACCTCAACCACCGATGGAACCGCACGACCATCGACAAAACTCGCTTGCGCCTTACAACTTCCCTGACTGAGTTTTGCGACGATTGCCTTATCTAAACCACGAAAGCCACTAGACTTACTGACGCGTACATCAGAA
Organism: Oxalobacteraceae bacterium; assembly: GCA_947464955.1. GTDB lineage: Bacteria > Pseudomonadota > Gammaproteobacteria > Burkholderiales > Burkholderiaceae_D > Undibacterium. The sequence goes on along the minus strand of CANHZI010000034.1, from coordinate 7,378 downwards.
AGCTGGCCATCTGCACTCACCGCAACCAGCATTTGGGTTACGCCAGTTTCTACGTTTTTGAGCGATGCTTGAGGATATTCGGGACGACATTCTGGTTTATCAAAACTTAGCACCGCAGCTCTCGTCGACGCTAAGTTGGCAGCTTCAAGCAACTTTGATGATTTTGCTAGCTCAGCTTCTACCGTTCCTGTCCAATTAAAGTCCGCCTTAACCTGTGCAGCGTAGGCTTGACCATCAATCGTACCTGGCACACCTACACACGATGGAGAAAGTAGAGCCTCCCGCACCGCCTGGTCAAGCGTCACAAAACCGCTGCTGGCAACGATATCCACTTTTTCAACCCGGCCGTTCGCGGCTACTTGAGCCAAAACTTGGGTCGTACCAGAAGGAGCGATTCGTCTAGCTGATAAGGGATATTCAGGACGACAACTAGGATGAGAAAAGTCAATTCTCGGGGCTTTGAAAACATAGGTTTTTTCAACAGCTTGAGGTTGTTCCCCTGCCTTGTCTGATGTAGGACTTTCATCTCTAGTTTCAGCTTTGATCGCATCTACTGTTTCCCCAGAATCGCTTTGCGTTGTTATATTTTTTTCTTGAAGCTGAACCACAGTTTGGCTAGTCGCAATCGGCGCAGTCTTCGTCTGTGCACTAGCCTGCTCTTGGGTCGACTCCACAGCAGTACTCGGGTTGGATACCGCAGCGGGCTCTTGTTTTACTGCCGCAGGCAACTCTAGCGTATTCGAATTGCGATTATTTGCTTGCGCTACCAAACCAATGCTGGTCGCAGTTAAGAGCAAGCAAGTGATTACGGTCTTAATCGAAAACGGGTGCTTTTCAGGACGGACCAAACGTTTAATTCTAGACATAAGATGACCTCCATGTGCCCCAAGGGCAGGTTGAGTAAGTGAGAATTGGAAAGATTCCAACTCCTGCAAAGCGAGCGCGAGGCAACGAGGCTCCTTCAACATACTGGCAGCAATGTCGTCTGCTATGTTTTCGCGCTCTTGACGTATTTGTCTCGAGATCCACCAAACCGCTGGATGGTAGAACAAGATGATTTCAATAAGGTTTTGAACAAGATTGAAGAAATAATCGTAACGCTTGATGTGGGCAATTTCATGTGCCAAAAGAGCCTCTAAAAATCGCGGATCCATCTTCATGATCAATGCCGCAGGGACTAAGATCGTCGGGCGTATGCAACCCATGGTAATAGGGCTCGGAAGATCTTTGACGATACACAATGCGACACGACACGAGATGCCAACAGACCGACTCAAATAATCGACCTTCTCCTGCCAATATGCATGGGTTTGATTGGAGCGATCATTCACCGTGCTGTGCAGCCACCACAGACCTAGGCAAAATCTCAGCGCTAGGAAAACAACGACAACAAGCCACACCGACACAAGTTCTTTCAAATGAAGTTGAATCCAATCATTGAGTCCGCTTGATGCGACTTCCACTGTTTGCATCCCCAAAGCCACGTCCACTTTCTTATGGACGATCACAGCGGAATGCGCCACTGTCAGATCGCTAATCACTGACGATACCGGAAGCGCAAAGCAAACTAATAAGGCGCAGCAATTGAGGAGATATTTCACATGGGCATTCGCATTTCGCAGCACGGCAGACATCACCGCCAATACTGCAGCAACCGCAATGCTCTGCCAAACACTATTGACTATTGCCCAGCCAACCGCATCAATAACTCTATGTAGTTCGTGCATCTTTGCTCTTCCTGTACTCAAGAAATTAGCTCACATTTGCCCAACGTCCAAAATGTGAGCCAAGCCCAAACATTCTTCGTGTGTCTGCCTTAATCAAGCGTCCAAACATAGTCAACACGCGTTGTAGTCTGCTGCGGCTTACCATTAATCGTGCCGGGTTTGTTTATACATTTCCCCGACATTAGTTGATTCTTGACAGCATCATCGAGCAATTCATGACCGCTCGACTTCACGATAATCACATTCTCAATCGTTCCCTTCGCAGATATGCGAACTTTAAGCGCAGAGACACCTTGCAACTCTTTACTCAATGCTGCGCGAGGATACTCTGGTCTGCACCCTTCCTTTGCAAAATCAATATACCCGGCTCGTACTACGTCTTTCTTAGTTGGCTTCGCTGTTTTATTACTAGAGTTATCAGTGACTTCACTCAATTTCTCGGCATCTAAAATTGATGCTTCGATCGGCGTATTGTCCATGAGAGAGTCAATAACTGAGCTGCTTGGTATCGATTTACTACTTAACTTATCACTGCCAACTACATACGTTGGCATCGCCGCGTTCGCCGCAAAACCGATACAGACAGTCGCAACACCGACAGCAGTCACCGCGGTTTTCCAATTGATGCTTTGCACTTCTGGTCGCACCAGACGTTTAATTCTTAACATGAGATTTCCTCCATGTGCCGCTAAGGCAAGTTGAGATTGGACGAATTGGATTTGCTCCAACTCCTGTAAAGCAAGTGCCAGACGCCGCGGTTCGCCTAACACTTGTGCTGCTAAATCATCCGCAATGTTCTCGCGTTCAATGCGGATATTTTTTGATATCCACCATACTGCTGGGTGGAAGAACAAAAACATTTCGATCAAGTTTTGTAAGAGATTGATCAAGAAATCGTAACGACGTATATGAGCCAACTCGTGCGCCAACAACGCGTCTAAATGTGCAGGGGACATCCCGGTCAACAAAGCGGCGGGGACCAACACAACTGGCCGAATACAACCGATCGTCAATGGGCTCTGAATATCATCAACGACACGCAACAGCACTTGCATACCTGGCGAAAATTGAGTTGCCATTGCATCCAATCGTTGCTGCCATTCATGGTTTGCGTTCGAATAAGGGCAATAACGATACTGGTGCAGCCAAACCAAACCCACAATCAATCTCAGCGCGAGCAAGGCAACCACCAACAGCCATCCAAACACAAACCAATTTAATTGGGTTTGTATCCAAGCCTGTATCGATGCCCAGTTTGATCCCTGACTTGCAACGACATCAAAAAATACTGCCGTGATCGATCCACTACTGGATACTTCAACTTGATTTAAGCGGGACCAGAGTTCCGAGATCGGCAGATAAATTGCGACCACTAATGCAATACAATTGGTGGCATAACGCGTCTGTGCACTAGCGCGTTTAAGGACAAATAGAACGAATCCTGTTACGAGCGCCAAGACGACGCCTTGCCAAACAAAATGCACTAGCGCCCAACCAATGGCATCAATGATCTTTGGAAGATGCGCATTCATTCTTCTTCTCCGTGCAGAAATTGTTGAATTTCAGCGCGTTCTTCTTTACTCACATGACTTTTCAACGCAGCCAATACCAATGCTTTAGCCGAACCAGAAAATGCTTTTTGAATCAAGTCTTTCACCAGACTCGTTTGCACACTATCTTGCTCAGCGATGGCGGCATAGACGTGGGCACGTTGACTCTCATCACGGCTTAGTTGCCCTTTACTATGCATCACTTGCAGCAAGCGCAACACCGATGCATAGGCCAATTCAGGACGCGCCTTTTGCGCGAACTCATGCACTTGCTTGGCTGTGGATGGCCCGATTTCCCAGAGCACACGCATCATTTCCATTTCAGCGCTAGTCGGTTTTGTTCGTTTCTTCATCGCTTTATCAGCAGCTGTGTTCGAGGACAGGTTCTTCATGTTTACCTTGCAAGGAGTAAATTAAGTAGATCACATGATCTAGATTAGTTGATCTAGATCGACTTGTCTAGAACTTTTTGGGATTTATTTTAATTTTTTTTAATGCTTTCTTTTTACCACTAAGTACACCACCTCTGGACGCTCACTAGCAGATCAAGCGTTATAATGATTTCACTTGGTTGAACTCAACACTTGGAGAGAAAAATGATCGACGTGTATACATGGCCCACCCCAAATGGACACAAAATTCACATCATGTTGGAAGAGTGTGGCATTCCTTACCGCGCTATTCCCGTTGATATCGGCGCGGGTGATCAATTCAAACCGGAATTTCTTGCCATTTCTCCCAACAATAAAATCCCAGCAATCGTCGACGCTGATGGACCCGATGGTAAACCAATCGCCCTCTTCGAATCAGGTGCTATCTTGGTGTATTTAGCCGGCAAAGCCGCACGTTTTCTTGGCGATACGGATCGCGAAAAATATGAATGCTTACAATGGTTGATGTTCCAAATGGGTGGCTTGGGTCCTATGCTAGGTCAAGCGCATCACTTCCGTATCTATGCACCTGAGAAAATTGAGTATGCATTCAATCGTTATACCAACGAGGCAAATCGGCTCTACGGCGTACTAGAGAAACGTCTAAGCCAGTCAGCCTATCTGGCCGGTGACAACTACACGATCGCAGATATCGCCTGCTTCCCATGGACGCGTTCAGCTGCGAATCAAGGCGTGGACTGGAATGACTTCCCCAATACCAAACGCTGGTTCGATGAGATCAATGCACGCCCTACTGTTCAACGCGGGTTAAGCGTGTTGGCAAGTTCACGCAAAGCGCTGACAGATGATAAAACACGCGATATTTTGTTTGGCAAAACTCAGTACGCCAAACGATAATGGATGCTCTGGGCTGCCTCACGTGAGCCCAAACGTGCGCACTTCTTGAAACTGAAATTCATTCATTAAAAACTATGACTATGCGACGCGCACCCAAAAAGAAAATTCAAAAATTGGCCGGCGATGCTTTGCGTATCGCCAACTTAGCCCAAGCGATTTCTCAAGCAGGTAGTAGACTCGAAGATCAAGATTGGCAAAACTTACTTGACACACTGGTCGCCAAAAACCTCGAACTCAAGCATCAGACAGTGTTGGACGCGGCTGCAGAGCACGTCTTTACTAATCTGCCCGATGCCTACGAAATCTTGATCGAATCAATAGAGTCGAAAGCGACTGCGGATCAGATTAAGGATGGCGATTCTGAATACGAAATTATTCTCGTTGCTGCCCCCATTTTAGCTTGGAGCAGATTCGAAATATTTTCGGGAAGTATCCCGGCAGCGATATTGAAATCGTTGACGACGAGTTGGCGCGAATCATTGCTCTGCAAAGGTGTTCAGGTGAGCATCTTGCCGACCTTATATTCAATCGACCAGCTCCCGCAAACTTACTGCGATGTGAACGATGTTTTACACCACACAGCCAAAGACTATCTCAATAACAAGCCCATCATTGCCAATAAAGATTTACCAAAAACAGTACCTTTTTTGGCTGACAGTCGCTATCTCTTAGGAGTGATACTCGCTCCAGCCAATTCACCTGTTTTCCAATGGCAGATGACACCATCGCCATTCGATATCGCTAAAGCGAAAGAAGCGACTCTGCTGATCTGGAAACAAAGAGCACATGCAGAGGTTGCACATTTACTCCCTGGTTGCGGGTTCGAATTCTTACTACCTGAAGCCTATTACTCGGCGTGCCGCGAAGCCGATATTTTGATACGCCCCATCTCAATTCGTTCGGCAGTTTTTTACCTTACACAGACATTAAATGTTGAAGCATCGGATTTGGGCGCAGTCATTGGACGTTTTGGGCCGGAAACTCACCCAGGTCAAGTCGATGAATTACGGGTGGGGTTCACACTCAAGAACGAGCCGGAAGTGATCTATGGTGTGATTTGGCCGCTCTACCAACAAGAAGATGAGATCAATGCTTTGATTGGGCCATCGATACACCAAATGGACGAAAGACTCGGCGAAATTCCAACGCTACTCACAGAAAGTGGGGTCACCAACATCAATATCCTCGAGGATATTTTCGGGATGGAGTATTGCGACGATTGCCAAGCACCTTTGTACGCCGACGCAGAGGGCGAGCTTGTACATCCAGAGATGCCTGACGATGCACCACCAGAAGGTTCAGTGCATTTGCATTGATTTTCTCGAATGGAAGAGTAACAAGAAAAGGCAGGAAACTCCTGCCTTTTTTATTGCTGTTTTATTGTCTTTTAGATGGAGCTTAGGCTGCTTGAGACCAAGCCGAATATGGATGTTTCAAGAGGTTAGAATTGGCGTAGCGATGATCGTGACTAACTTCTTCGCCAACCCAATCTGGCTTAGGAAAAGTCTGATCACTCGCTTGTAACTCAATCTCGGCGACGACCAAACCAAGATTATCACCGAGGAACTCATCCACTTCCCAAACGAAATCCGCCATCGGAATCCGATAACGCAATTTCTCAATCAAAGGCCCCGCACATAAATCTTCAAGCATACGCTGTGCATCCTGAACCGGGATAGCATATTCCCACTCTGCCCGTTCAATGCCCAAGGACTTGCCTTTGATCGTTAACATTGCAGATTGATCTTCAATTCTTACACGGACGATACGTGCGGGATCACTACTCAAATACCCCTGCCGCATCGAAACGGGGTTTGCTAGGGTCTTCCAAGAATCACCTAAGACCAAGAACTTTCGCTCAATTTCCAAACCCATATTCAGAATCTTTCAAACCAAAATCAAGAAGCAAGCTTAGCCCTTCAATGAAGTCAAAATAGGTTGTAGCATCGCTTCACCCAACTTCATACTGCGCAAGCCATCCCAGCCCACTTCTAGGTCCGGCATATTCGCATTATCTTTGAATGGTAATTCTAAAGTCAAAGATACGCATTTATAAGTGTGCCCGATGTATTTGGAGGCCAACTTCAGAAGATCTTCATTGTACTTGCTTGCTTCGTATCCATACTGGGTTTGGAAATCTGGGCTAGCAGCGCAGAAGCTATCAACGAAGGCATTTTGTTCGCGCGTTTGCTTTTCGCTGAACCCTTCCAACATTTCGCTCCCTGCGACAAACACATACGGCAAGCCTTCATCGCCATGTATATCAAGGAACAGGTCGCAACCAACTTCCTCAATTTTCTTTTTGACGTAGTACACTTCCGGACTTGTTTCTAACGATGGTGTCATCCATTCACGGTTGAGGTTTGCACCCGCCGCATTGGTACGCAAGTTACCGCGCACAGAACCATCCGGATTCATGTTCGGCACAATGTACAACACGGCACGATCTAAAATCGCACGTGCGATTGGATTCGCTGGATCTAACAGGGCGTTTAAGGTGCCCTCCACCAACCACTCAGCCATCGATTCACCTGGGTGCTGACGGGCGATAATCCAAACTTTCTTCTCAGCGCTTGGATTACCAACGACGACCATGTTCAGATCGCGGCCATCAATCGTATTGCCCAGATCCACCACACTAACCTGTTCAGATTGGCCCACACTGCCGAGCAAAGCCAAATGGCGCTCCCAGCTATACGGTTCGAAATAAGCGAAGTACACACTATCTGCATCGGGAGTATGTTTAATCGTCATTACTTTGCCGTCAAATTCAGTCTCAACACGGAACCAGTTCTCACGATCATAAGAAGCC